>DATHXE010000337.1:0-3624 GCA_035459845.1 Tepidisphaeraceae bacterium
GCCCTGCGGGTCGCGGCTAAACGAGAATCATTGATATTAACGCGATACAAGGAGCTACTTCAGCCACTTCTCGAACCACTCGACCGCCTTGTTGAGCGATTCGGGCTTCACCGAGTGGCCCGTCTTCTCCTGCACGATCAACTCGAACCGCTCGGGCACGCCGGCTGCGGCGTACGCCTTTTTCGCCGCCTCGCCAGCGATCAGCACGCCGGGCAGGGGGGTGTTCTTGTCCTGGTCGGAGTTGATGACCATGAGCGGGCGCGGCGCGATGCGCGGGAGCGCCTGCGGGCAATCGAGCGGGCCGTAGATGCCGGGGATGACGCGGTCGAAGAACCGCCGGGCGTCCGCCGCGGTCGGCTTGGGGATGTTGTCCGCCGTCATCGCCGCCTTCCACCCACCGCTGACGGTACCGACCCGCGCCTGCCACTGGTCGTTCTCGAGCCCCCAGAGGAAGGTCTGCACGCCGATGCACGGGACCGCGACGGCCACGCGCTCGTCCGCCGCCGCCGTCAGGTACGTCTCCATCCCGCCCTTGGAGAACCCGATCAGGCCGACCTTCTTCGGATCGACGTCGGCCCGGGCGCCCATGACGTCGATCAGCCGCATCACGTCCCACGTGGTGTCGAACAGCCACGGGTGCGCCTTGCCGGGGCCGCTGTCGGTGGCGTTGTCGGCGTACGCCTTGGCGATCTGGGCGAAGTACTCGGCCGTGCCCTCGCCGGTCTTCCGCTCGCCGTGATACCGCCCGTCGGGCGCGACGCCGATCATCCCCTTGGCCGCCAGCTTCTTGAGCAGCGTGAGGTTGCTCTCTTTCTTGCTGCTCGTGCCGTGCAGCGCGATGACGACGGGCAGCCGCTGGCCCTCCTTCGCACTGGCCGGTTTGACCACGATCGCCGGCACCCGCTGGCCGGCCTCGGTCCAATAGGCGATGCGCCACATCCGCAGCCCCTCGCCCGGGGCTTCCATCTCCTTCTCCTCGACCTGTGGGTCGACGCGCGGGCGGTCGATCAACTTGAGGTACGCCTGCCGGGCCTCGGCCTGCGATTGCCGCGTCTGTGGCGGCGCTTCCGCGCCCGCCCGCGCCGCGAACAGGAGACTCAGAATTAGCCCCGCGACGCCCATCGTCCGCCAAGTGGTGTTTCGCATCGTGGGCGGGATTTTAACCGGGCCGGGCCGCCGGTCACGGGCCCGTGCAAAATCTCGAATCGGGGCGCTGCGTTCGTAACCCCCGGTGAGTACAGTTCATGTCACATCATGACCGGCCACACCCCCTCAGCCGACGACTCGCTCCGGAAGCTCCGGCACGACATCAAAGGGTGTCTCAACAGCCTGGTGCTCTCGTGCGAGGTGCTGTCCGAGCAACTCGAGCCCGACGAGGCGATCGACTTCCTCGACGGCCTGTCCCGCGCCGCCGACAAGCTCGGCGTGCTGATCGAGCAACTCCCGTATCAGCCCGAGCCGGCGCCGAAGTAGTTCGCACCGGAAGCGCCCGGTCACTCAAGTGACACAGGCCTCTTGGACCGCTTGCCTTTTCGGGGTCCCGTGATAGTGTCTCCCGCTCGCCCGATGGCCCCCTCCGGAGAGATGGCCGAGCGGCTGAAGGCGACGGTTTGCTAAACCGTTTTACGGAGTCAAATCCGTAACGAGGGTTCGAATCCCTCTCTCTCCGCTGACCGTAGAAGCCCTCGGTAGAACCGAGGGTTTTTGCATTTCCAGGGGCGCGGGGGCTACTCGATGCCGGGGGCGGCGAGCAGGCCGTAGAACGCCGCGCTCGGGCCGGTCGTCTGGTGGACGGTGAATTCGGACGTCATCGGGGCGCAGCGGTTGTCGAAGAAGCGTTCGTTGCCCGGCCAAGCGTCGATGTCGGGGTAGACGGTCTTATGGGCCCACGCGGCGTCCCACGGGCCGTCGCCGCGGGCCTTCTCCGTCCGCCACGGGCCGTACGGGACGATCCCCTCGTGGGCGGTCGGCTTGCCGTTGTACCAGGCGTCCATGTGGAACGGGTGGAGCGGGTGGCGGGGACCGACGCCGGTGATGAACGTCATGTTCAGGGCGTTGGTGCCGAGGAAGTAGTCGGCGGTGGTGTAGAGGGCGGCGAGGTACCGGCGGGACCTGGCGGGGTCGGACTTGATCGTCAGTTTACGCGCCACGCCGAGCTCCAGGGCCCACGGGGTCGTCTGCTGGCCCACGAGCATCGGCATCCACCAGTTGCCCGCCCAGCGGAGCGCCCGTTTGTCGGCGGCCGAGAGCCCCGCGTCGGCGGTGGCGAGCACGGCGGCGGTGACCCGCTTTTGGGCCGCGGGGTCGGGCGACGCCGACGGGGCGCCCGATAGCGCGTACACGATTGGGGCGTAACGCGACTCGTCCCAGAGCAGCGACGCCGGCGTGACGTCTCGCGTGTCGGCGAGGAATTGCTCTTCGAAGACCTTATCACCGGTGAGGCGGAACAGGGCGGCGGCCGCGTACGCGCGGGGGAGCCGAAGTTTCTCCTTGTGGGTCTCGTCGCCGGGTCGGGCGTTCGCCGTGGCCCATGCATACGACTCGCGCGCCTCTTTCGACCAGTCCACGCCCGCGGGGTCCTTGAGTCCCGCGCGGTCAAGGAGGAACGCCAGGTGGGCGGCCGCGCCGGCGTACCGGTACGTCGACCACGGGTCTTCCCCGGAGACCGCGTACGTCCGCGTGTCCTGCCACGAGCCCCGGCCGACCTTCGTGCCGCCGGGCCCGGTGCCCTCGTCGGAGCCGAACAGGTCCGGCGCGACGCGCAGGCCGATCCCCCCGGTGCCGTACTTCTTATCGATCAACTCGTGGCGCAGCCGGTAGCAGAAGCGCGGCAGCCACGCGGCCTCGTCGAGGACGTCGGGCACGCCGTTGCCGGACTCGGGGATGTTGTTTTCGCCGTCGCGGAAGTTCCGCGAGGCCAGGTCGTAGGCGATCAGCAGTTCCTGGGCGACGCGGAGGTGGCTGTAGTACCCGTCCCAGTCCCCGGCGTCCTGGTACCAGCCCCAGGCCGTGTCGAGCGGGCCCTTCGCCGTCGACGTGAGCGCCTCCTTGTTCCGCGGGTTCTCGCCCCCGTAGTCGGGCCAGCGAAGGGTGGTGTAAATCAGTTTACCCTTGAAGCCGGGCGTGAGGTCGGGGTGGCCCGGGGTCGGCCGTTCGAATTCGGTGTACGGCTTGGTCAGCGCTATGCCGGAACGGTTGTGATAGAGGCCGCGGGCGGTCGCGCGGTAGGCGGGGCGATACGCGTCGGGGTCGATCTTGAACGGGAACGAGCACCCGACGCCTTCGATCGACAGGACGTACGTGCCGGGCGCGTCGAACGCCGAGAAGTCGCACTCGAACACGTCGGCCGCGATGAAGTTCGCCTTGGGTGTGTCCTTCGCGAAGCCGGTCTCGGGGTTGTCGGCGGGCTTGCGGAACGCGAGCTTGCCGCTGAACGCGGCCTTCTTCGTCGCCAGATCGATCAGGTGAAACGGCTTGCCGGCGTACGGCTTGAGGTCGAGCGAGCCCCGGTCGCCCATCCAGGCGTAGGCGTAGGCGAACTTCTGCGGCGCGCGAGGGGCGTAGCCGAGCAGGTTGACGTGAACGGCCTCCGAGCGAGTCGACGCGGGGTCGATCGTCACGTGG
>DATHXE010000338.1:0-2169 GCA_035459845.1 Tepidisphaeraceae bacterium
CAGCGGCAGCGTGTCGAAAAAGACCAGCTTCCTCGTCGCCGGCGACAAGGCCGGTTCGAAACTCGATAAGGCAAAGGAGCTCAAGATCCCCGTCCTCACCGAAGCGGAGTTCGTCGCCAAAGTCGGGAAGGAAGCGCTCGAAGCCGCGAAAAGGTGAAGTGTGGTCACTTCCGCTCCACCATCTCCGCCATCCCCAACCCCCGCTCCCCCGCGACCGAGTAAATCAGGTACGTCTTCCCCCCCTCGTTGAAGATCGCCGGATCGCGGAGCGCATGCTCCGGCCCATGCACCGCCCCCGCCTTCGACGCCACCACCGGCAACTTCGCCCCCTCGTACTCCGTCTCGGGCTTAAGCACGTCCTCGTCGGGGCCGGCCGTCCACTGCTTCCAGTCGCCGCGCGGGTCGATCGCCGCGCGCACGATGCGCTCGGGCGCGTCGCCGATCCGCGTGTAGTAGACCCACAACCGATCGCCCGCCAACTGCAGCGCGACGTGCCGCACCGAGCCCGCCGCATTGAACTCGGTGCCTGCGTTCTCGGGATTCTTGAGCGGGCTCCGGCCCGCCGGCTCGAACTTGGTCAACCCGTCCGCCGACCGGTACAGCATCCCGCCCTTCGCCATCGCATACCACGCGCCGCCGTACTCGATCGCGCGAAGGTAAAAAATGCCCAGTACCTCATCCGACGGCTTGAACGCCAGCCCGTCCGCCGACGTCGCGACGAACGACATCTGTCCCTTCACCTTGCGACTCGGCCCGTGGAAATACATGCGGATCTGCTTCCGCGCCGCGTCCACGTGCACGTCCGGCGACGCGATGTGCCCCTGGCACGCCGGCACGTCCTTCAAAGGCAGCGTCCCCGGCGCGTGCACCTTCCACGGCCCCCGCAAGTCGTCCGCGTACGCCAGCCGGATCGACTGCCCGTTGTGGTGCGCGAAATACAGGTAGTACTTCCCCAGCGGATTCGCCACGAAGTCCGGCACCCGGATCAGCGACGGCCCGTTGATGTTCTGCCCGTCCTTCCCCGGCAACATCTCGGGCCGCACGATCGGATTCCCCTCGAACCGCGTCACCACGGGCGGCTCTGCGGACGCGAGAAGGGGAAGCAGTACGACCGCGAGTGAGAAGTTCCGCATCCCCGCGAGTATACCCGCGCGCATTCGGAACAAGCCGGGGCGGAGTCGCACGGGCTTCGCCCGAAGCGCCGCCCCGGATGCTCCGCGCATCCCACCATCCCACCATCACCCCGTCACGCCCTCGCGCGCCAAGACTTCCCGAATCATCGGAATCGGATTCTCACACCGCGGCACCAAATGCGCCCGCCACCGCCGCGCCTTCGCCGCCTCGATGTTCTCGGCCAGGTCGTCAAAAAAGACGATCGCGTCCCCGCGATACCCGGTCCCCCGCTCGACCGCTTCGTACGCCGGCCCGTCCGGCTTGCGCGCCGGAATGAGGTGACTGGCGAACCGGTGATCGAGCCGCGAGAGCGCATCCCAGTTCGGCCCCGCCGGGTCGGTCAGGATCTGCCAGTGCCGCGCGTTCGTGTTCGACAGACACGCCGTCGGCACGCCCGCCGCGCGGAGGTCGTCGAGCAGCTCGGCCGCCCCGGGGAACGACTCGCGCGTGTACGCGTCCCACACCGCCAGGATCTCGTCGGCCGACAGCCCGAGTTCCGGCCCCACGCGCTCGCAGAACGCCGGCAAATCACACACCGCGGTCTCGAGGTGCCCGACCGCTTCCATGATCCGCGCCCGCGCCTCGGCCGTCCGCTCCACCCCCGGCCACGGCACCCGCGCCACCTCGCACGCGTGCCGCCAGTCGTCGCAGATCCGCACCAGCACCCGGCCGAGGTCGAAGACGACTAGTTTCGGAGCGCGATCAGTCATATGAACCCGTGAGGCAAAGAAAAACGAAAAGACGAAAAACGAAAAGCCGGTGCGCCGGTTCAACGTGGCCGCCGCGGCTTCTTACGTCTTTTCGTCTTTTCGTTTTACGATCTCGCGAAACCGCTCACTCCGCGACGCCCTTCCCGAAATCATAAACCCACGTCTGGATCGTCGGCGTCCAGTCGACCAGTTCGTCGGGCTTGAAGAACAGCCCGAGCTCCTTCGTGGCCGCCTCGGGCGAGTCGGAGCCGTGGATCAGGTTGAACGAGTTCGACACGCCGAAGTC
>DATHXE010000339.1:0-12033 GCA_035459845.1 Tepidisphaeraceae bacterium
TCACCCCACCCCCCCCATCCTCATCGGCGCGGGTCCACCCGAAACACCTTCCCCTGGATCGTGATCATCACCGGCGCCTGGTCCGGCCCCGCCACCGGCACCACCGTGTACGTCCGCTTGTTCCCCTTCTTCCGCGTCAGCCCGTCCGAGTACTGTAATTCCAGCGTGTTGCCCGACAGCTTGTACCGCCCCGACCCCCGGTCGATCGTCGCCGACGTGATCGTCGTCGCGGCCTCCATGTCGACCTCGGCCAGCGCCATGTTCTGCGTCGCGAACGTCCCGTCGCGCCGGAACGTGATCTGCGGGTCCTCGGTGTCGTTGGCCGTCGCCGACACCGCCTCGCCCACGCCCGCCACGCCCACGAACGTCCCGTTCAATCGCGCGTTGCTCCCGAACGTCCCCGCGGCCACCTTCTCCTGCTGCTCCTTGAACGGGTCCACGTCCGACGGGCCCAGCGCCGCCCCGGTCAACACGCCCCCCTCGGGTGTGTCGTTCGGCCACCGACTGCCCGGGCCGTTGCCGCCGCCCTTGTGCTTGGTCACGCCCGGATCTGTCACGGCGATCCCCAGGCCGGGCGGGATCGGCTTCATCCCCGCCCCGCCCTCCTTCGCCTCCTGCGCCTGCCGTTTCATGTAGTCCTCGTACGCCTGATCTTTTACGTCCGACTGGAACAGCCAGGCGAAAAAGAGCAGAGCGACGACGACGGCGGAGATGGTCGCTGTGGGTGACATCGAGACGAACTCCCTCCCGCCAATTCGCGAGGAGTCTAACAGACCCCCCCGGCCGATGCACGCAAAATACCGCAGATTAACACCCCAGCCGGGACGGCGAAATCCGAAGGTCGAAATCCGAATAACGAATCAATGACGAAGGACGTATGTCGAACGACTAACCGGCCGTCGAACGGTGTTCCGGGGGCTCAAACCCGCCAGATGGCCCGTTTCGAACTTCGTCATTCGATGTTCGTCATTCCCCTACGTCACCCCCGCACGCGCCCCGTCGCGTTCCACTGCCGCTCGAGCTCGACGACCTCCTCGCGCCGGTCCATCCACTTGGCGAGTTTGAAGTACCCGCGCACCTGGTTCTTGGCGATCGGATTGTTGACCACGTCGTCGATCGTCAGGCCGGTGAACGCGAGGATGCGGTTGAGCCGGCGCTCGACCACGACCTCGCGCAAACCGGTCGGGCCGGCGACGGTGAACGCGCCTTGAGTGAGGCCGAGGGGGTTGAGGTTGGGGCGGGCCATGTGCCGTGATTCTACGCGGTCTTTGGGTATGCTGGCGACGCGAATTGACGAGGCGCGCGCGGGCTAGCCGCTTCAGCGGCTAGTGGGATGTGAGCGGGCGCAGGCGTCACCACAACACCATTCCAGATTCTCTCGAGGGACGCTCATGGCAGACCAGTGGTATTACGCGGCGGGGCAGGATCGTGTCGGGCCGATGCCGCTCGCCGAACTGCTCCAGCGCCTGCCGTCGGTCGGCGGGCCGCAGGCGTTCGTGTACGGGCCGGGGACGAACGGGCAGTGGGCCGCCGCGGGGCAGGTGCCGCAGATCATCGCGGCGATGAACGCCGCCCCGCCGGCTTACCCGCCGCCCGGCCCGGGTTATCCCGCCGCCGGCCAGATGGCCCCGCGCGGCCCGATGTCGCCCGGCGCCGCCGCCCTCGCCCCGGTCGCCGGGGCGCCCGCCGGCCGCCAGTCCCACGTCGTCGACTTCGAGGTCTTCGGTAACGAGATGCAGTACGTCGTCTGCACGCTCGACTCCGGCGAGACCGTGCTGGGCGAGCCCGGCGGCATGATGTTCATGACCTCCGGCATCGACATGAAGACCGTCTTCGGCGACCCGAACAAGGAGAAGTCCGGGTTCTTCGACAAGCTCAAGACCGCCGGCAAGCGCCTGCTCACGGGCGAGTCGATGTTCATGTCGACCTTCACCAACATCCGCGGCGGGCGCGAGGAAGTCGCGTTCGCCGCGCCGTACCCCGGCAAGATCCTCATCCTGGATTTGACGGAGCTCGGCGGGGAGATCATCTGCCAGAAGGACTCGTTCCTGTGCGCCGCCAAGGGCACCCAGATCGGCATCGCGTTCCAGAAGAAGATCGGCGTCGGCCTGTTCGGCGGCGAGGGGTTCATCATGCAGCGCCTGCAGGGCGACGGCAAAGCGTGCGTCCACGCCGGCGGGACGCTGCTGCAGCGCGACCTGGCGTACGGCGAAACCCTCCGCATCGACACCGGCTGCATCGTCGCCATGCTCCCCACCGTCCAGTACGACATCCAGTTCGTCGGCGGCTTCAAGAACACGCTGTTCGGCGGCGAAGGCCTGTTCTTCGCCAACCTGACCGGCCCGGGGCGGATCTGGCTCCAGTCGCTCCCGTTCGCGCGGCTCGCCGGGCGCGTGCTGGCGAACTCGTCGGGCGGCAAGGGCGAGGGCTCAGTCCTCGGCGGGCTCGGGCGGATGTTCGACGGGGATAATTCGTAGTCCGTCGCGCCCTCCTTCCGAGGGAGCCCAGCGACTTGTCGCGGGACGGAGACCAGAGGCGCGGCTCGCGCCATCCTCACGCCGACGCGTGACGTGCCTAACATTGTTGCGACCCCACCCGCAGCCCCGGAAGGAGCCCCCATGCCCGCCACGATGCGCGCCGTCCAGGTCACCCGTCCCAACGGCCCCCTCGAACTCGTCGAGCGCCCGATCCCATCGCCCGGCGAGGGCCAGGTCCGCGTGAAGGTCCAGGCCTGTGGCATCTGCCACTCGGACTCGCTCGCCGTCGAGGGGCACTGGCCCGGCATCCAGTACCCGCGCGTGCCGGGGCACGAGGTGGTCGGCGTGATCGACGCGGTCGGGTCCGGCGTGCCCGAGCGCTGGAGCACCGGCCTGCGCGTCGGCGCGGGCTGGCACGCGTGGCACTGCCTCTCCTGTGACGCCTGCCGCCGCGGCGACTTCTTCGCCTGCCAACAGGGCGCGAAGGTCACCGGCATCTCGTTCGACGGCGGGTACGCGGATTACACCGTCGTCCCTTGGCAGGCGCTGGCACTGGTGCCCGCCGAGCTGCCCGCGGCCGACGCGGCGCCGCTCATGTGCGCCGGCGTCACCACGTTCAACGCGCTCCGCAACAGCGGCGCGGTCGCCGGGGACGTCGTCGCCGTCCTCGGGCTCGGCGGGCTCGGACACCTTGGCGTCCAGTACGCCGCCAAGATGGGCTTCAGGACCGTCGGCATCGCCCGCGGCGCGGACAAGGCGGCGCTGGCGAAGCAACTCGGCGCGACCCACTACATCGACAGCCAGGCGACCGACCCGGCCGCCGAACTCCAAAAGCTCGGCGGCGCGAAGATCGTCCTCGCCACGGTCACCGTCGGCACCGCCATGGCCGCGACGATCGGCGGGCTCGCCCCGCACGGCAAGCTCATGGTCCTCGGCGCGGCCGCCGATCCGATCCCCGTCAACGGGCTCACGCTCCTCATGGGCAAGCGGTCCGTCTCCGGCTGGTACTCCGGCACGTCGATCGACTCGCAGGACACGCTCAACTTCAGCGTGCAGGCGAACGTGCGGTCGATGAACGAGGCGGTCCCGCTGGAACGGGCAGCCGAGGGGTACCAGCGCATGATGAGCGGCAAGGCGCGGTTCCGGGTGGTGCTGACGACGGGGAACTAAAAAGGAGAGCCCTGCGACTTGTCGCGGGACGGAGCGAAAGAGGAGGAGGCCAGTGTCACTTTAGTGACCGGGCGCGAATGGCGCTCCCTTCTCCCGATCGCAGCGTAAGACCGTTCGCGCGAAATCAAGGGAACGCCGCGCACTTCGCGCCCGGTCACTGAAGTGACACTGGCCTCCTTCGTGACTCCGTCTCGCGACAAGTCGCCGGGCACTCCTGCTGCGCGGGATGACAACGGCCCCCGTCCCGTGGAGAATGCCGCCATGCTCCTCCTCCCCGGCCCCGCGCCCACGTCCGCCGACTCGTTCGCCCAGGTCCTGCACGCCCTGTTGACCGGTGTCGTCGCCGCGTCGCGCGACCGCGTGACGGCCAGCGGGGATTACCCCGCGCTCGACCACCTGACGATCGACCTGACCGGGGCGGTTCCCGCGCCGCACGCCGCCGGCGACGTGCTGGACGCCGCGACCGCGGGGGCCGTCCAATCCACCGCGACGGTCGCGAACCTCTCGGTCGTCGCCAAGCCGTTCGGCGCGGCGGACCGGCCGGTTACCGTCGACGCGTCCGCCCGCGACGTCCGCGTCGAGTTCGTCGAAGCCCCGGGCGGGCGCACCGCGATGCGCCTGGCCGGCGCGACCGGCGGGCGGTTCCGCGCCGACGTCGCCCTGGCGACCGTCCGCACCGCCCTGATCGCCGAGGCCAGCGCCGCCGCCAAGGCCCAGGGCGTGACGATCAAGGACGCCCAGGTCACCTGGCAAACGCCCGATTCGCGCACGCTCGCCGTCGAGGCCGAGATCGACGCCAAGAAGGGCTTCTTTCCCGCCACCGTCGTCGTCCGCGGCCGCGTGTCGATCGACGACTCGCTGACCGCGACCCTGTCGGGCCTGGAGGTCGACGGCAAGGGCATGGGCGGCACGATCGGCGCCGGCCTGCTCCGCCCGCGCCTGTCCAAGTACGAGGGGCAGACGTACTCGCTCCTGGCCCTCCCCCTGGACGGCGTGAAGGTGAAGGACGTGCGGTTCTCGGCGACCGCGGACCGCCTCTCGGTCGAGGGCGAATTCGGGGGATAGACGGGACTGACCCGCCCACGCCGAATCCCGTGAAGTCGGATTCCCGCCGCAGGCGGAAACTTTCGCTCGAGCAAAGTTGGACCGGGTTCGGAGGCTCTCGAATCGGTTCTGACCGGAGCGGGGCTGCCCCGCTATCCCATCCTTGCCGATCCGGTCGATATAATCGTCACGGACGAACCCCTTCCTCCACAGCTAACCGGGTCGAGGTCCGACTGTCTTTGTTGATGCCCTGGAACCTGGCCGACGATCCAGACGTCTCTCTCTATACGGACCGGCCGTCGTTCTCTCCTCTCTGACATTTAACGGAAGTCGCCTCATGACCTCGAATCGCTGGTTCGGCCTGTCGCTCGTCGCCGGATTGACCCTGGGATTGGCGGGCGTCGCCGAGGCCAAGAAGCCGCGCCCGCCCGAGACGCCCACGGCCGCCCCCGCGGACGCCAAGGACGACGTCGAGACCGGCAAGACGCGGGCGAAGGAGATGTCGGGCAAGGATTTGGACAAGGCCGCGACCGAGGCGAAGGTCGGCAAGATCAACACGCAGGTGGGGGACCTGGACAAGGCGCTGAAGGCGTCGGAGGAGACGCCCGCCGCCGCCGCGTCGAGCCGGAAGGCCCGCCTCGCCGCCGAGGCCACCGCCGCGGCGACTGGTAAGAAGCCGACGACCGCCCCAACGACGGCGCCCGCGGACCCGAAGGCCGCCGCCGCCGCGCTCACGGCCCCGCCCGCCGCCGCGGACCCCGCCCAACCGATGACGCGCAAGCAGCGTCTCGCCGCCGAAGCCGCCGCCGCCGAGGCGGCGAAGAAGTCGGCGAAGTAATCGCCGCGAGTCCGGCGTACTCCGGGCAGTACACCGGTCATGTTGCGATGGAAAACCAAAGAGCCCGCCGGCGCGAAGACGCGCCGGCGGGCTCCTTTTCGTTCCGGTCAATGTGGGGTGTCCTTACCCGCGCGCCGCCGCGGTCGTGGCGGCCGCGACGGCCTGCCGGCGGACTTTCGTCGCCTTCAGGCCTTTGTCGCTCGACTCTGCCTCGTACTCGACGGTCTCGCCATCTTCCAGCGTCTTGTATCCCTCCCCCTCGATGACGCTGTGGTGCACGAACACGTCCTTACCCGTGTCCGCCGTGGCAATGAAGCCGAAACCCTTCTGATCGTTGAACCACTTCACCTTCCCAGTGGCCATTGTTCCAGCCACTCCTTTCCGAGACGTGCGGGAAGTCGGTACGACTTTCCGTGGCCGGCACTGGTCAACCGGAGAGCCCACAATCTCTCCGTAACCGCCTGACAGTGCCTTCAGGCAGGATTAATGCGAGCACAACCATACCAAGACAGAGTGTCGCGCTACAAAAGTTTCCATTTTTGTCAATGTTCCCGCCGAACGATTCAGTGGACTTATCCACATGGCGTAACCAATGAGTAGTGCCCCCACGCATGTCCCGAAACGAGAACGTTAAATGTATCTTGCGGTCGCCGATTGGCACCACCAGCCTCAGCCATGGGGAGATTTCCCCATGCGAATATAACCACTGGATCTTCAGAATCTTAAGGTGAAACGGTCGAATTCATTTAAGGGGTTTCGGCAGGCGCGGTCGCTCGCGCTGGAGGAGGAGCTCGATACAACCCTTGGAGACACCCGTGGTTGGCGGTTAGCCGGGGCCATATCCACAGGTTATCCACAATGCCTGCCGCCCTTGATTTTGATCCGATGCCGGAGAGACTTTTCCGGTCCGCGGTTATTGTGTCGCCGCCAGTCTGTCCCGCCCATGAACCTTCTCGAAACCACCAAGCTGGTCAAGCGTTACGGCGGCCGCACCGTCGTTAAAGAGGTCAGCTTCGTTCTGTCCCAGCAGGAGATCGTCGGGATCCTGGGGCGGAACGGCGCCGGGAAGACGACCACCTTCCGGATGATCATCGGAATGGTCCGCCCCGAAGCGGGCGCGGTGGCGTTCGACGGGTATGACATCACGAACCTGCCCATGTACAAGCGGGCCCGCCGGGGGATCGGGTACCTGTCGCAGGAGCAGTCGATCTTCCGGCAGCTGACGGTCGAACAGAACCTGATCGCGATCCTGGAGACCCTGAACATTTCGCGCCACGAGCGCATGCGCCGGTGCAACCAGCTCCTGGACCAGTTCAGCCTGTCGCACGTGCGCAAGAACAAGGCCGCACTCTGCTCGGGGGGTGAGAAGCGCAAGCTCGAGATCGCGCGGGCGCTGGTCACCCAGCCGAAGCTGATCCTGCTGGACGAGCCGTTCAGCGGCGTGGACCCGATCGCGGTCGAAGACCTGCAGCGCGAGGTCAAGCGGCTCAAGGAAGAGTTCGGCAAGTCCGTGCTGATCACCGACCACAACGTCGAGCGGACGCTCGAGGTGTGCGATAAGGCGATGATCATCGACGCGGGCGAGAAGATCGCCGAGGGGCCGCCCCGCGACATCATCAACAACCCGCGCGTCCGCGAGGCGTACCTCGGGCGGACGTTCAAGGGGGATGAGTTCGACGCGCCGGTATTCGGGGCGTGACCGGCGAGCCCGCTTCAGCGGGCGGGTCGCGCAGCGAGTCGAATTCGAAATGGGGCTTTCCTGCAGATCTTCGATTTTGAAGTGATCGCGATCTCCGCGATGGCTGCCCGCGGTCGATTCGCTTCGCGACCCGCCCGCTGAAGCGGGCTCGCCGTCACCCCTTCTGCCGGATCCGGTTCGTCCGGTACGCCCGGACCAGCCGCTCGAGCATTTCGATCTCCGCCTTGAACTGTTGCCCGCGCTCGGTGTCGGCCATGCGCCGGGGGGCGCCCCACGAGCGGATGACCTCGGTCTGGGGGACGATGTCGACCCCGTCGCGGACGGCGGCCTCGACGGACTCGAAGTGGTGGTGCCGCGCGAGCGTGGTCTTGTCGGACCCGAGGACGAGCGTGTACCCGTGGTCGCCGTAGGCCTCGGAGAACGCGCCGTCGATGGTGATTGCCTTGCCGGACCGCTTGAGCGGGCTCTCGCCCTTCTCGATCTTGACGGGGACGTGGCCGTTGACGATCAGGCCGTTCACCGGGTCGACGTCGAACTCCTTGAGCACCTTCTCGCAGAACTCGACCTCGTGGATCAGCGCGAAGTAGGGGTCCTTGGTCTCGTGGTGCGGGGTTTTGTCGGCGATGAAGTCGCGCTCGAACGTGGCGATGCGGTCCTTGCCGAACAGCGGCGACCGCGGGCCGCTCCAGAGGTACCAGAGGAAGTCGAGGTCGGCCGGGGCGCCGTTCTCGACGGCGCGGAGGACGACGGTCTCGATGGCGTCGAAGAGCGGCCGGCCCGCGACCGGGCGGCCGTCGACCTCGAGCGCCAGGAACCCGCCGAACTCGTCGCACGGGACGCACCCGTGGAAGATCAGGTGCTCGTCGCGGCGGAGGTACATGGACCCGTTGCCGACGAGGTAGCGGACGTGCTCCTGGAGCTTTTGGCTGGCGAGGAAGGACCCGCGGAGGCGCGAGAGGCACAGCGCCTCGTCGGCCGACAGCTCATACGGGTTCTGCGGGTCGACCGTGGGGAGGGCGGTGTCGCGGAGCGCGTAGGTGGCGCCGTCGATCTCGATCGTGCCCCTGGCGAAGTCGATGCGGTGGAGGAGCCGGCGGTGCTCCATCGCCCAGTGGGGGTTGCGGGCGATCATCTGCCCCTCGAGCTTGAACTGCATGACCGCGGCCGCCTTCTGCATGCGGGCGACGAGCTCCATCGGTCGCATGCCCTGGCTCTTGGGCATGAAGTGCTTGGCCGGGTCGTCACCGTAGACGGTGCGGGCGAGGTGCTCGAGCGGGGTGAGGGGGATCGAGTAGCCCTCGTCGATCTGGGCGATCCGGCGGTAGCGGAGCGAGACGCGGAGGACGGTGCAGATCAGCGCATCGTGCCCGAGGGCGGCCCCGACCCAGGCGGCGTCGTGGTTGCCCCAGATGAACGACACGTTGGGCTGCTGGCGGAGGTAGTCGACGACGCGGTCGCCGCGCGGGCCGCGGTCCCAGCAGTCGCCGCCGATGATCAACTCGTAGATCGCCAGATTGCGGACGAGGCGCCCGGTGATGTGAATCAGGTGGAGGACGCGGCCGCGGGCCAGAAGTTGGTCGACCATGGCCTCGAGGAACTCGGGCCCGCGGTCGGCGGCGGGGGCGTAAAGCATCTCGCTCATCAAATCGCGGTACTCGGCGGGGATGACGTCCATCGCCCGCTTGAGGCTGTACCGGGCGCCGAGCACTCGGCCTAGCTCGAACTGGGCCCGGAGCGTCTTGACGGCGAACGTGCGGAGCTCGGCCGGGTCGGTCATCGAGCGCTCGAGCCGCTGGGTGACCTCGGCCGGGTAGAACGTGAGCGTGACGAACGCCTCGAACTCGGCGGGCGTCATCTTGTCCTTGAACTGCCGCTCGATGATCGGCCGGAGCGTGCCGGACGCGTTGTTGATCACGTGGCGGAGCTTCTGGTCTTCGCCGTGGATGTCGGAGATGACGTGGACGCGCCCCTTGGGGAGGGTGAGGACGGCCGACAGGCGCGCGATCTCCGCCTCGGCCGAGTTCACGTTCGGGAACTGGCGTGAGAGGGCGCGGAGGTACGCGATTTCGGTGAGGGTGAGTTCGTCGCCGGGCTTACGGGCCATGGGGGGGAATGTATCGCGGGAGGCGCGAGAAGCGAGCGGTCACCCCCGTTTAGCCGCGACCCGAAGGGCGAGCCTCAGGCGAGTCCGCAGGGGAGCGCGATTCGCGCGACCGCGCTCCCCTTCGGGCGGCGCTGTCGCTTGCCCTGCGGGTCGCGGCTAAACGGGGTCGCTCGCGGCGCGCAACCCGCTCGCTATTCAAGGTTCAGGAATTCGCGGACGTTCTGGTCCCACACCTTCTGCGCCCGCGGGTCGGCGAGCTCGAGCCGTAGCTCGTTGATGACCTTGGTGCCCAGGCCGATCGCCTCGCGCCAGCAGGGGACGCACGTCTGGGCGAAGATCTTCTGGCCCATCTCGTTGCGGAACGGGGGCTTGTCGAGCTTGGGGCCGGCCTTGCCGCACCGGCGGCACATGACCTGGCCCTCGCCGACGGCGACCGCGGGGCCGGCGGATTGTTTGATCTCGGGGACGGCGGCGCCGACCGACTTGAGCAGGTCGACCATGTCGTTGCGCGGGAGGATGTCGCCGCGCTCGTCGGCGATCTTGACGCCCTGCGTAAGGGTGGCGACGGCCTCGCCCTGGTTGCCGACCTTGAGCTGGGCCTGGCCGAGCAGGTGGTAGGCCTTGGAGAAGTCCTTCTTGAGCTCGACGGCCTTGCGGAGGGGCTCGAGGGCGTCGGCGAACCGGCCGGCGTCGACGTAGGCCTTGCCCAGGGACAGGTGGGCCATCTCGTTGGTCGGGTCCGCGTCGGCCATGAACTTGAAGCGGTCGATGCGGTCGGTGGTGGCGGTGTTGTCGGACATATTGGGTGCTCCCGGACGATTTGCGTTGGACATCATTATAGGAGGGAGCCGCGCGCGGCAAGCAAGTCGCGCGGACTTCTGAATCGCGGACATTCGTGTGCGCAGCACACCCGCTTGCGGGTTAGCGGGCCGGCCGGGCCGCGGACCCCGATGACCGTCGTCTCACCCCGCCCCGTACCCGATCGCCGCAAACACCCGGTGCGGCACGGCGACCGTCCCACCGACGGGGAACTGACCGGCGACGAACGCGGCGAGGTCCGCGTCAAGCGCTTCTAATCCGGGCCCATCGAGCGTGGGGGCCAGGGCGCTCCACGTGCGGACGTACCCGACCCAGGCTTGGGCGCTGAACGAGACGTCCACGTCGAACGTGAAGCTCTCGATGCGCGCGAACCCGGCGGCGGTGAGGTCGATCAGGGCCTGGCCGTTGATGCCCGCGGCGCCGGCGTGACGCCATCGCGGGCGGTGCCGGAGGATCAGCCGCTCGGTCTCGCCGGCGAGGTTGCCGGGGAGCGGCAGGTGGGTCTGGTAGACGATCGCCAGCGGCCCGCCGGGCTTGAGGGCGCGCAGGATCTCGCGCGGCGCGATCCGGCGGTCGAACCAGTGCCAGGACTGCGCGCAGGTGACCGCGTCGAACGCGTGATCTGCGAACGGCAGGCGCTCGGCGACGGCGCACACGCGCGGCCCGGGAGCGTGGGCGAGGAGGGCGGGACTGGGGTCGACGAACGTGACGCCGCAGTCGGCGAGCGCGGCGCCGAACAGGCCGGTGCCGGCGCCCAGGTCCAGGACGCGTTGGCCCGCGCGGCCGACACCAAAGGAGCGCAGGCGGTCGATCAGGCGCGAATCGAACGGCGGGCGGTGGGCCGCGTAGTCGGCGGCGGCGCGGGCGAAGTCGGGTTGGGCGGTGGGGCGGGGCACGGCGCGGCGATCGTACACGAGGAACGCGATTGGGTGATTCGCGCAACAGTTCGCGCGCCGGTCGGGCGAATCCGGATGTCCCGCGAGATTCGCAATGGTAGAATCCGGCCCATGCGGGAGACGCACGGCGGAGGAGACGGGCGGTGGCGGACGGTCCTTTCGTGGACCATCGGCGCGCTGGCGGTGGGCGTGCTGCACGATGTGCTCCTGGCGCGCGCGGGCGGCGGGGGCAACTACAGTGGGGGTGGCGGGGGCGGTGGCGGTGGCGGGAAGGGCGACGACCTGTTCTTCCTGATCTGGCTCTGCTGGAAGCTGATCCAGCTCTGCTACTACTTCCCGTACATCGGGATCCCGCTGGTCATCCTGATCGGCGTGGGGATCATGATGGCGGGCAAGGGGACCAAGGGCGCGTACCAGTCGCGGGTGATCCGGAGGGGAACGGCGGCGGAGGAGCGCGGGGCAGAGGGCGCGGTGGCGGCGCGCGTGCGCGAGGCCGACCCGGCGTTCGACCCGGGCGCGTTCGTCGCCCGGGCGCGCGACGCGTTCATGAAGATCCAACGGGCGTGGGGGGCGCAAGACCTGACCGGCGTCCGTCCGTTCATCTCCGACGCGGTGTACGAGCGGTTCACGCTGCAATTCGCCGAGCAGAAGGCGCTGGGCTTTCGGAACGTGCTCGACAAGGCGGAGGTACGCGAGGCCTCACTGGCGCACGGCGAGGCGGGGCGCGCGTTCGACGAGGTCTCCGTGCGGTTCGTCGCTTACGGGGTGGACCGGAAGGTGTCGCTCAAGGACGCGAGCGACATGGGCAACGACGGGGGCCGGGAGTTTGCCGAGGTGTGGACGTTCCTGCGCAAGCGCGGGGCGCAGACGAAGGCCGGCAAGCCGGGGCTGATCGAGGGCAACTGCCCGAACTGCGGCGGCGCGGTCGAGATGAACCAGTCGGCCAAGTGCGGGTATTGCGGGGCGGCGCTGCGGTCGGGGGAGTA
>DATHXE010000340.1:0-4600 GCA_035459845.1 Tepidisphaeraceae bacterium
TGTGGATGCTCGGCGGCGTCGTGGTCCTTGCCGCCGGCTGGTACTGGGCCGCGATCCGCTGGATGGACCGGAACCAAGCCTGGCGCTGACCGGTTCCGTCAATACTCCGTCACCGGCAAGTTCCCCGCCTCCGGCGGCACCGTGCGGATCCCCGCCCCGCCGCCGATTGCCTTGATGATCGCCGCCAGATCGTCCGGCACCGCCACCGGCTGGTTGACCATCTTCCCCGTCGTCGGCACGCGCGGGGCCAGGTCCTGGGCGGCCTTCATGTCGATGCCGGTGTGGTACTTCACCGTCTCGTTCGGGTCCTTCAGCTCGTGACCCGTCAGGATGCACACGACCTGCTCGTCGCGCCCGATCACCTGCTCTTCCAGCAGCTTCCGCAGCCCGGCCACGCTCGCCGCGCTCGCCGGCTCGCACCCGAACCCCCACCGCGCCACCATCGCCCGGTGCTCCAGAATCTCCTCGTCGGAGACCTCGCGCACGACGCCGTGCATCACGTCCAGCGCCCGCAGCGCCTTGGGCAAGTTCACCGGCCGGCTGATCTCGATCGCGCTGGCGACCGTGTGCGCGTGGTGGTTCATCTCGTCCAGCGACGCGTAGAACTTCCCGATCTTCTCCTGGTCGACCCGCCCCTCCATCCACCGCAGGCCCTGGTGCGAGTAGAGCTGGTTGAGCGTGTTCGCCCCGCTCGCGTTGATGACCGCCAGCCGCGGGATCTTCTTGATCAGCCCGAGCTCCTTGAGCTCGGCGAACGCCTTCCCGAACGCCGAGCAGTTGCCGAGGTTTCCGCCGGGCACGATCACCCAGTCCGGGCTCTGCCAGTCCAGCGCCTCGAGGATCCGCAGCATGATCGACTTCTGCCCCTCGAGCCGAAACGGGTTCACGCTGTTCATCAGGTAGATGCCCTGGGCCGTGTCGACGGCGATCTGCCGGATCCGCCGCAGGCACGCGTCGAAGTCCCCCTGGATCTGCAGCGTCAGCGCCCCGTAGTCCAGCGCCTGCGACAGCTTCCCGAAGCTGATCTTGCCCGACCCGATGAACACGATCCCCTGCATCTCGGCCTGCGCCGCGAACAGCGCCAAACTCGCCGACGTGTTCCCCGTCGACGCGCACGCGACGCGCTTGGCACCGACCATCTTCGCGTGCGTGAACGCCGCCGTCATCCCGTTGTCCTTGAAGCTGCCGGACGGGTTGAGCCCCTCGTACTGCAGCAGCAGCTTGCCCGGCCGCATCCCCATCCGCGCGCTGAGCAAATCCGCCTGCTGCAGCGCCGTCCGCCCCTCGCCCACGGTCACCACGTCCTCTTCCGTCCGGTAGAACGGCATCAGTTCGCGGAACCGCCAGACGCCCGAAAAGTCGAGTCGCCCCTCGGTGCCCGTGCCCTTGGTGCTCCAGCGGTGCTCGAAGAAGTTGAGGTTCTTCGGGACCGGCAGCTTCGACCAGTCGTACTTGATGTCGAGCAGCGAGCCGCACTTGGCGCACGCCACCTTGACGTCTTCGACCGCGTACGTGGTGCCGCACGCCGGGTTAATGCACTGCTGGAAGGCGGTGTCGGTCATAGCAGGGTGAGGGTACGGCCAACCAAACCCGCGGTCAAAACGGCCGCCCGACGGCCCCGTTGAAAAACGAACGCCCCCCGGCAGTCATTGCCGGGGGGCGCGTGGATTCGTTTTCGAAACTACTGTCACGACCGATCAGACGACCTTGGCCTTGCGGGCGAACACGGCGCCGCCCAGCGCCAACCCGGCCCAGACCGCCGCCGGCAGCGGCACGCCGTTCGGCTGCGGGGCCACCGGGTCCGCGACCGTCAGTTGGAAATTGTTGAACAGCACCGCGTGATGATCCCCCGGGTTGACCGCCTCCAGGCGGAACCCGAGCGACGTGTACCCGTTGGTGAGCGCCTGCGCCAGGATCGCCGTCACGTCGAGCGTGACGGTGTCTCCGACGATCAGCGCCGTCGTGTTGAACGACGGGCCCGAGGCGAACGAGGCGGCCTGGAAGTCGCTGTTTGCATTCGCGTTATCGCCCTGGTAGGCGAGCACGTTGATCTGCCCGTTGAACTTGGTCTGGCCGTAGTTGCCGAAATTTTTCAGGTCGAAGGTCATTGTCGCGGTTCCGGCGACCACGCCGGTCAGGTCGAACTCGCTGGTCCCGCGGACGGTCTCGAACGTAAAGTACGAGCCCACTTCCGCGTCGCCGCCGGTGCTGTGAAAGTGCGTGCCGTTGGCGCCGCCGCTGTTGGCGATGCCGACCGTCAGGCCGTTGACGACCGTCGCCGCTCGGGCGAGGCCCGCCGGCGCGAATACGATCGCGAGTGTGAGAAGTGTTTTGAGGATGCGCATGCGTCTTCCTTCCTGTGAGGGCGCGAATGAGCCGGCCGCCGGTCACCAGCGAGCCCGAACGAGGACCCTGAACCGGTGCGCCAAATGACGGATGTCGCCCGCTTACCCAGCTTTGAAATGAAACGAACCCACGCGATGCAGATTATCGGACGTAATGTATATTGCAAGAAGATATCGGATTCTCGCTCGGGGCTTGGGTGATCTCCCGATCGTTGACACGGCATCCCCCGAATCGAACGCACCGGTTGTAATGCACTGCACTTTCCCGTCCCCCCATGCCGCTCGTCTACTACGTCTCCGGCCACGGCTTCGGTCACGCCCGCCGCACCTCCGAGATCCTCCGCCATCTCGCCGACCTCCGCCCCGACCTGCGCGTGACCGTCCGCACGACCGCCCCGCCCGCGATCTTCGCCGGCCTGCCCACCGTCACCGTCGACCCGCCGCCCATGCTCCTCGACCCCGGCGTCGTCGAGCGCGACACGCTCACCGTCGACGGCCCCGCCTCACTACATAAGCTCGCCGACTTCTTCCAGTCCTACGACACCGCCGTCGCCTCCGAATCCGCGTACATCGCCGCCGCCAGGCCCGGCCTCGTCGCCGCCGACATCTCCTTCCTCCCCGGCGACGCCGCACACCGCGCCGACATCCCCTGCGTCGGCGTCGGCAACTTCACCTGGGACTGGATCTACCAATCCTTCGCGCCGGAATCGCCCGAGCACATCGACCGCGTCGCCGCCGCCTACCGCAGGATGGAGTGCCTGCTCCAACTCCCCCTCGGTCACCCCGTCGACAGCTTCCGCCAAGTCATCCCCATGCCCCTCGTCGCGGGACAGCCGCGCATCGCGCGCGACGACGTCCTGGCGCGCCTCGACATCGACGACCCCCGCCCGCGCGTCCTGGTCGCCATGCGCGGCGGCGTCTCCGACCACGCCCTCCTCACCGCCGCCCGCCAGTCTCCTCACCTCCTCTTGCTCTGCACCCAGCGCCCGCGCGACGCGCCCGCCAACCTCCGCCCGATCGCCATCACCCCGCCCCTCGACTTCACTGACGTCCTGGCCGCCTCCGACGTCGTCCTCTCCAAGATCGGCTACGGCATCCTCGCCGACTGCATCGTCACCGGCGCCGCCATCGCCTACCCGCCTCGCACCGGGTTCGCCGAGGACGCGATCTCGCTGCAAATCTGCCCGCGCTATCTGCGCATGGCGGAGATCGCGCCGGCGGATTTCGAGTCCGGTCGCTGGCGAGGCGCGCTCGACGCCGCGCTAGCCCAACCGATCCCATCTGACGCGATGGACATCACCGGCACGGCGAAAGTCGCGGCGTGGCTCGCCGGGCGCGTCTGACTCGCGCCTTGTGGTGGGTGCCATGCCCTCGCACCGCGCCAATCAAGTTCCTTCTCGCCGGGCCGTCGTCGCGGTGCGTGGGCATGCCCCAGCGGCCCTCGTTCCAACATCGACGCCTCTGGGGCATGCCCACGCGAGCCGATCATCCGTCCCCGCGAACGAAACGCAGTCGGCGGCTCGCGAGGGCATGGCACCCGAAAGGCCGCGACCGACCGGCGACGTTCGCCGCGCACGCGGTAAACAGGGTACGATGCACCTCATGCCGATCCGCCTTCTCGCGCTTCTCCTTACCGCGCTCCCCGCCGCCGCCGTCCTTCCGCCCCCCGGCAACGACGTCCCGCCCGCCGACCGCGCCGAGCTCGAGGCCAGCGTCGCCAAACTCGCGGCCGAACTCGCGCCGCTCAAACAGCACCCGCGCTACGCCGACGTCGCCATCTATCACAAGGCCGTCGACTGGCCGCTCCGCTACAAGGAGCCGATCGACGTCAAGAAGGCCAGGGCCGCCCTCGCCGCCGGCCTGGCGCGCGCCGCCGACCTCAGGGCCGGCAAGACGCCGTGGCTCGAGACCTCCGGCCCGCGCGGTTACGTCTCGGCGATCGACGGTTCGATCCAACCGTACGTCGTCGCGGTGCCGAGAGGCTTCGACCCGAAAAACAAGGACAAGAAGTACCGCCTCGATTTCTTCTTCCATGGCCGGTCCGAGAAGCTCATGGAACTCGACATGATCTCCGGCAAGGGACAGGAGGCCCCGACCAACCCGCCGGACGAGAACCGCTTCGTCGTCTGGCCCTACGGGCGCTACTGCTGCGCCAACAAGTTCGCCGGGGAGATCGACACGTTTGAAGTGTTGGCGGACATGAAGCGCCAACACGCGATCGACGAGAACCGCATCCTCGCGACCGGCTTCTCGAT
>DATHXE010000341.1:0-19569 GCA_035459845.1 Tepidisphaeraceae bacterium
CTCGCTGCTGACGACGATGTCCCCGCCGAGCAGGTTCGCCAGCCGCTTGCTGATCGTCAGCCCCAGCCCGGTGCCGCCGTACTTGCGGGTCGTGCTGGCGTCGGCCTGGGTGAACGGCTGGAACAGCCGGCCGACCTGCTCGTCGGTCATGCCCACGCCGGTATCCGTGATCGTGAATCGGAGCGTCTGCGCGAAGTACGTGATCTCGCGGGCGACGTGCAAGTGCACCTCGCCGGCGCTCGTGAACTTGATCGCGTTGCCGATCAGGTTGACCAGCACCTGCCGCGCCCGCACCGGGTCGGTCGTGATCACCCGCGGGATGACCTCGTCGAACGTCACGCGGAACCGCAGCCCCTTCTCGACCGCCTTCGGCTTGACCAGCCCGATCACGTCCGCGACCAGCTGCGGCAGGTCGCACGCGATCCGCTCGGCCGTCATCTTCGCGGCCTCGATCTTCGAGATGTCCAGGATGTCGTTGATGATCGCCAGCAGGTGCTCGCCGTTGCGGCGGATCACCTTCACGCAGTGGCGGCGCTCGTCGGCAGTGGCGGCCGCGTCGAGCAGCATGTCCGCGTACCCCAGGATCGCGTTCATCGGGGTGCGGATCTCGTGGCTCGTGTTGGCGATGAACGCGCTCTTGGCCGCGTTGGCGGCCTCGGCCTCCTGCTTGGCCTTCTCGTGCTGCTCCTCGGCCAGCTTCCGGGCGGTCACGTCCTCGTGCGCCACGACCGCGTGCGCCCGCCCCGGCCCGGGGAACCGCGTCACGCGAGCCAGAAACCACCGGCGGCGGTCCGCCGTGTGGGCGGCGTACTCGAGGCTGAACTCGTCGGCCCGCCCGCCGCGCAGGACGTCGCGAATCGCGGCCCCGACGTGGGCGGCGTCGCGGCACCCGCGGGCGGCGGCGCGGTCGCACTCGGCCAGGTAGTTCGTGCCCTCGCCCACGGCCGCGGGGGCGGCGCCGGCCTCTTGGGCAAACGCCCGCCACGACCGGTTCGTCGACGCGATCGCGCCCCATTCGTCGATGATCGCGATGTGCGTCGGCAGCGCGTCCACCGTCGCCCGGGCGAACGCCTCGGACCGCGCCAGCCGGGTCTCCGCCGCGAACCGCCGGCGGAGGAACACCCGCAGCCCCAGCGCCCCCGCCGCCAGCGCGATCAGTCCGAAGCAACTGACGCCCGCGATCTCGGCGCGCGTCAGGTCGATCGGCGGGCGGTACGTGTTCGGAAGCGGCAGGAGGTAGAACAAACAGACCGCGTGCGCGAAGAAGGCGACAAAGATCGCCAACCTGATGCCCCGCGCCTTGGGTCCACGGTTCTTCTCTCGCATCGCGTACGGCCTCTTCCCGCTGGACTTATCGGCAGGGCGGGTGGGAGGATTTATGACGGCGTTATCGGGCGGGCGATCGGCAGTCGCCAATCGGCAACGACCAATGGGCAATCCCCCTCCGTCCGGTTACCATTCCTCCCCATGAGCCGGATTCTCGTGGCGGTGTCGAGTCCGTGGGCGGCGCAGAAGTGCGTCGAGCCGATCGGGGACATGGCCAAGCGCCTCGGGGCGGAGGTATTGGCCGTGCACGTCTCCCGGCCCAGCGGCGGGCAGATGCGCGAGCAGGAACAGTCCGAGGGCGAGACGGCAATCAACCTGATCCGCCAGTCGCTGCAGGACAAGGGGATCGTCGTCCAGACGCTGCTGATGTTCAGCGAGGACATCGCCCGGGCGGTTTTGAACGTGGCCGCCGAGCGGCAGGTCACGCTGATCGTGCTCGGCCTGACGGGCAAGAACATTTTCGCGCGGCTGCTGGCGGGGAACGTGCCCGTGGAACTGATCAAGAACACGAAGATTCCGGTGGTGCTCCTGCCGCCGGATTGGACCGGCACGGTGTGAAGTCGCGCCCATTCGCCGCGCGCGTCCGCTAACCACTGACCGCCGTCCCGTGTCTCGACAGGTAACGGACTCCTATCCTTACCTGCCATGCCCACACGCACCTCAGCCGTCATCCGCGCCGCCGAATCTGTTGTCGAGTCGCTCGAATCGCGGACGCTGCTCGCCGCCAACCTGATCGGCGACCGCCTGATCGTCGACGGCACGCGCCGGAGCGACTCGATCGCCATCAACACGCGCGACGGGGGCATTACCCTGCGCGTGTTCGTCAACGGCGTCCGCGAGAACTTCTTCGCCGCCGACGTCGGCGTCATCGAGATCTACGGCTACCGTGGGAACGACCGCATCGAGATGGCGAACGACGTCGTCGTCAACGCCGCGATCTACGGCGACCGGGGCGAAAACACGCTCCTCGGGGGCGGCGGAAACGACTCGATCTACGGCTCCGTCAACCCCGACACCCTTCTCGGCGGCGACGGCGACGACCGCCTCCTCGGACTGGGCTCCGACGACGACCTGTACGGCGAGGCCGGCCGCGACACCCTCCTCGGGTACACCGGCGACGACCTCCTCGACGGCGGGCTCGACGAGGACGACTTGTTCGGCGAGGCCGACAACGACAAACTCCTCGGCGGCCAGGGCGACGACGTCCTGCTGGGCGGGGGCGGCAACGACGACCTCCTCGGCGAGGACAACTTCGACACCCTCGACGGCGAGGCCGGCAACGACGACCTCTTCGGCGGGTTCGGCAACGACGACCTGTTCGGCGGGTCCGGCCGCGACATCCTCGACGGGGACGAGGACGACGACCTGATCCAGGGCGGGGACGGCGATGACACGCTCTCCGGCCGAGACGGTGCCGACACCCTCTTCGGCGACTCCGGCGCCGACGACCTGTTCGGCGACGACGGGGCCGACGATTTGTTCGGGGGTGACGATAACGACTACATGGAAGGCGGGCTCGGCGACGACATCCTGCAAGGCGAGTTCGGCGACGACACGCTCGTCGACTCGTCCGGCGTCGATGAACTCTACGGCAACGAGGACGACGACGTCCTCGACGCCCGCGACGGCGACCCCGACGACCTCCTCCGAGGCGGCCCGGGTGGGGATGAGGCGCGCGCGGACAACGGTGATGATTCCAACTAACCCGGTTCCAACAACCCCTGTTTAGCCGCGACCCGGAGGGGGAGCCTGAGGCGAGCCCGCAGGCGAGCGCGGGGTGCGGGAACGAGCGTCACTCGTGCCACTTCGGGGGCGCTTGGTGCACCGTCACCGCCCCCGGCGCGGCGGTCTCCGACGCCCACGCCTTGTCGGCCTCCCTCGCCTGCCGGCGCAGGACGACGGCGAACCGCACGAACAGCACCCCCGCGACTGGGAAATACAGCGCCACCAGCCCGTCCACAACCACCCCCACCTCGAACGCGATCGCCCGGATCAGGAACGGGAGGATCGTCAGGAGCGAGACCAGCGGCACGAGCGTCAGCCACCCGTACAAGCGTGCCAGCGCCATGTTGGGCACGCGCTTGGCGAGCCGCCGGAGCGCCCGCCACGCGATCATCCCCGCCACGACGCCGATCAGCCCGCCGACCGTCGGACTGGCGTCGCGCGCGACGGGGCTGAACACCGCGGACACCGCCGCGGCCGTGAACAGGACCGCGGCGCCCCCGCCGACCCACGTCAGCAACCGCGCCGGCTTGAAGTAGTCCGGGTGCCGCCCCTCCGGCGACGTCAGTAGCAGCAGCCCGGCGTAATAGGCGACGAGGAACCCGACCCCGGCGCCCAGTTCGTACCAAAGCATGGTCGTCGTCTTCCGAGGCGGGCTGCGGAGGAACGCCAACGTCTGCGGGTTGGGGTAATCGTCTTCCCCCATGTTCTCCATGATCTGCCGAACCCGCGCGTGATAGGTCGCCTCGTCCAGCCGGTGCTTCGCCGCCAACCCGTGCGCCAGTAGGCCCGCCAGGGCCGCCGCCGCCATGACCAAGAGCCCCAGCGCCACCCGGCGCAACCAGTCGGGATTGCTACGGTCGAGATTGTCGTTGTTGTTCAGCGACAGCCACACCGAAAGCCCGCACTCCGGGCAGTGCGTCGACTCGATCTTGCGCAGGCTGTACCCGCACCGAAGGCAAGGCTTCTCGCGCGCCCGGGCGTCCGATTTAACGATCTTGACGTGCACGGCGGCGAGTTTATCGAGCGGTAAGGGGGTTTCCCACAGTTCGTCCGCCCATTTCCGATTGCCCACTGCCCGGAGCGATTGAGTTAGAGGTTCTTCTTGCGGCTCTCGAAGCCGTCTCCCTCACGTCCACCCTCGCCGCACGCCGATGGACCGGGTATCGTCTCCCCCGTGCCCCGCATCTTCCTGACACTGGCGATCGTCCTGCTGGCGGTCGCCTGCGCCGCCGGCGTCGCTTACGGGACGGACCCGCGGTGGATGGCGCGGGCGAGGGGACTGGATTGGATCATGCTCGGGCGGCGGTGGCAGTGGCCGATGGCGGCGGGGTCGCTGATCGCGTGTGTGGTGTTGATCGGGATGGTGATCGCCGGCAAGCGAACCGTGTTCTGGCTCGTCGCGCTGGCGCCGGTGTTGTTACTGTTTTACCAGCGGTTCATGAGCGAGCCGTGGCGGCGGGTGGGGGTGGCCGATGCGCCGCCGATGGTCGAGGCGAATCGGGCGACGTTTTTGCAGGGGGACGATGCGGTGATCGGGCTGACCTTCGAAGACATGCATTTCGCGTATCCGTGCGCGGCGCTGGCGCGCACGCCAATCGTGTTGCACGCGGACGGCGACCGGCGGCTGATCGTGTTGTATTCGCCGGTCGCGGGCCGGGCGGGGGCGGCGTCGATCGACCACACGATCAAGGGGCGCGAGCTGGAGGTCGTGTCGATGCCGGCGGGGGCGGCGCTGATCTTGAACGGGCGCATCGGGCAGTTCGTCAACGGGTTCACGGGGCTGACGCCGGACGGGAAGCGGCCGACGGGGTTCGGCCCGCCGATCGACACGGTGCGGACGACGTGGGCCCACTGGCGGGCGCGGCACCCCGACTCGCGCGTGCTGGCGACGGCGTGGGGGACGGGGGAGACGGCCGCGCCGCCGATCACCTGGCCCGAGCCGGCGGGCGGGTGGGCCGCGCCGCCGTCGGCCCGCGTGGCGCTGCTCGCGACGACGCGCCCGCTGGCGGTGCGCGGGGAAGATGTGCGGCCGGGGGATGTGGTGAACGTCTCGGCCGGCGGAATGAACCTGCTTTTGATCCGTGACACCGCCGGCACGCTGCACGCGTACGACCGGACGGTCAAGGGCGATTTGTTCCCGCGGTTCGAGCGGAAGAAGGTGCCGGCCAAGCCGGAGGTGGCGCTGGCCGACCCGCAGACGCGCTCGCTCTGGACGATCGACGGCAAGTGCGTTGACGGGTTCGCCAAGGGCGAGCGCCTGGCGGGGGTGCGCGTCGAGGAAGACGTCCTCTGGGGGACGCTCAAGACGTACATGCCCGCGACGGAACTGCTAGCGGCCGAGGCGGTTGCGGCGGGGCGGGCGGTCGAGGCGAAGGAGCCGGAGCCGGCGAAGCCCAAGCCGGTCAAGCCGGTGCGCAAGCCCGCCGCCCCGCGATAAACGACCCAAATCCGCGTTCAAAGTGTCGCCGGGCTCACCGGCGGCGGCCAATCTTGTTTTGCGGGTCGTCGGCCCGGGCCGCGATGGGGTAGATTTCCCCCAGTCCCGCCCGGGCACGGCGGGCGGCTATCGGAGGGTCGGTCGTTGGGTCTGAGCGGACGTCAAACTGCAACGCGGCGACGTCGTCGGCGAACGGGGTCGGCGGTCGCGCTGCGCATCGACGCGCTCGAGTCGCGCGTGCTTTTGGCGACCTTGTCGGGGACGTCGTTCGCCGACTTCAACGCCAACGGCGCCAAGGACGCCGGCGAGCCGGCGCTGGCGGGGTGGACGGTCTTCCTCGACGCGAACCACAACCTGTCGCTGGACGCCGGCGAAGCGTCGACGACCACGAACGCGAGCGGGGCGTACGCGTTCACCGTCTCGACCGGCAACCACCTGGTCGTGCAGGTGCCCAAGCCGGGATGGACGCAGACGAACCCGCCCGCGGCGGACCTGCCGGCGCTGGATTCGGCGGCGGTGGGCGCGGCGGCGACCGATGCGAGTTCGCCGCTCGGGAAGTTTCGTACCAAGAGCGCCGTGAAGGGCCCGCCCGCGATGCACCGCCTGGTCTACCGCGCCGCCGCCCCGAACGACCCGCTGTTCAACACGCAGTGGATCTACAACACGAGCACGTCGACCAACTACAACCTGCTCCCCGCGTGGGACGTGGCGACGGGCGCGGGCGTGCGGATCGCGATCGTCGACGACGGCGTGGACGTCGCCCACGCGGACATGGCCGCGGGGTATGACGCCGCCTACTCGTGGGACTTCGCCGGCAACGACGCCGTCCCCAACCCGGGGAACAACGGCGACCACGGGACCGCGGTCGCCGGCATCGCGGTCGCGCGGGCCAACAACTCGACGGGGATCGCCGGCGCGGCCCCGGGGTCGCGGTGGTCGGCGGTGCGGATGCCCAACAACACGTCCGACTCGACCGAGGCGAGCGCGTTCGGGTGGCACAACAACGACATCGACATCTACAACAACACGTCCGGCCCCGACGACGACGGGCAGACGCTCGAAGGCCCCGGCCCGCTGGCGCTGGCGGCGATCAAGAACGCGGTCGCGACGGGGCGGAACGGCCTGGGCAACATCTTCGTCTGGTCGGCGGGGAACGGCCTGGCCGCCAACGACAACGTGAACTACGACGGGTACGCCAACCGCCGCGAGGTCATCGCGGTCACGGCGATCGACCCGTCCGGCGCGCAGTCGACTTACGCCGAGCCCGGGGCCGCGATCCTCGTGGCCGGGTATTCGTGGAAGGGCACCGGCAGCACCGGGTTCGTGCCGTCGACGGACCGGAGCGGCACGGCCGGTTACAACACCGCCAGCGGGTCGGCGGGAGATTACACGCCGTACTTCAGCGGCACGTCCGCCGTCGCCCCCGCGGTCAGCGGCATTGTCGCGCTGATGCTCGATGCGAACCCGACCCTCACCTGGCGGGATGTTCAGGCGATCCTGGGCTACTCGACGCGCCAGAACGACGTCGCCGGCGGCGGGTGGACGACGAACGGCGCCGGGCGGAAGGTGAGCCACAAGTACGGCTTCGGCGCGCTCGACGCGGCCGTCGCCGTGAATAAGGCGCTGACGTGGACCAACCTCGGGCCGGAGGTGAGCGAGTCATCCGGCCTGATCACCGTCAACAACGCGATCCCGGACAACACCGGCGCGTCGCGCATGTCGCAGGTCACGCTCAACAGCCTGACGCGGATCGAGAAGGTCGAGGTGACGCTGACGGCGACGCACGCGAGCCGCGGGCAGTTGCGGGTCGTGCTGACGTCGCCGGACGGGACGCAATCGGTCCTAGCCGAGCAGCACGCCGACACCGGCGACGACTACAGCAGTTGGACGTTCTCCTCGGTGCGGCATTGGGACGAGATCGCCAAGGGAACGTGGACGCTGAGCGTGACCGACTCGGTCAGCGGCACCACCGGCACACTGAACTCCTGGCAGCTCAAGGTGTACGGGACGGCGCTGGCGGACGTGCACTACGCGCAGGTCACGTCGGCCGGGCAGGCGATTACGAACTTGAACTTCGCCAACCAGCCGCCGCCGTCGGCCAAGGGGACGGCCGCGTTCGCCTTCCAGACTGCGCCGCAGCGGGTGACGATCACGTTCGACAAGGACGTGGCCGGGCAAATGTCCGCGGACGATTTCACGCTCTTCAACGACACGAGCCAGCAGGCCGTCGCCACGACGTTCGCCTACACCGCCGCCACGCGCACGGCGACGTTCACCTACGCGGCCGGCGTGCTGCCCGACGGCAATTACACCGCCACGCTCGCCGCGAGCGGGTTCGGGCAGGGGGGCGGGCTCCACCTCGACGGCAACGGCGACAACGTCCCGGGTGACGACCTTGTACTGACGTTCTTCCAACTGGCCGGCGACGCGGACCGCAATCGCAGCGTGGGGCTCAATGACCTGGTCATCCTGTCGAACAACTACGGCCAGGCGAGCGGGCAGACGTGGTCGACCGGCGACTTCGACGGCAACGGGGCGGTCGGCTTGAACGACCTGGTCATCCTCTCGAACCAGTACGGAAAAACACTGGCGGCTCCGACCGCCGACCTGCCGGCGGACGAGGAATCCGTGTTCAACTCGGCCCAGCGGATCCGGAACGAGTAGGGGCGCACGGGGCGCATCTGATCTCCGTCCCGCGACGAGTCGCTGGGCTCCCTGATGGGGGGTTCGCGTTGCCGTCTGCGCGTGCGTCCGTACACTTTGCGGCAACGGAGGCCCACCGCATGAAGTGTTCGCTGCTCGCCGCGCTGCTGCTCGTGGTCGTGATGAGGACGGACGTTCGCGCCGCCGACGCGGGGGACCCGGCGGAGGCGCCGCCCGTCGCCGGCGGCAAGGGCAAGGGGGCGACGATGGACTACGGGCCGTTCCTGCAGTCGAGCCTGCGCGGCCCGGGGCCGAAGGGGGCGGTCATTGCGGATCGCGCGATCACGATCAAGCTCGAGGGCGGGGCGTACGTCGCGTTCGACACCGAGACGATGCGCGTCGCGGCCGCGTGGACGGGCGACTGGCTCGATTTGTCGAAGTCGCACCTGACGAGCCCGAAGGGGAGCGCGCCGCCGGCGATCGCGGGGAAGGTGATGTTCACGACGCCGGCGGGGCCGGGGTGGTCGCACGATGGGTCGTTCGAGGACCCGCGGAAGGGGGCGCCGGGGCCGCTGCCGCGGGAGCACGCGAAGTACGTGGGCCTGTACGTTGCGGGGGGGCGCCCCGTGATCTCGTACACGGTCGGCGCGGCCATCGTGAGCGAGGTGTTCGAAGCCGTGCCGGTGGGCGACCGGTTTGCCATCGTGCGATCGATCTCGGTCGACGGCGCGGCGAAGCCGCTCTCGCTCGTGGTCGCCTCGGCGGCCCCGGGACTGGACGTCGCGCTCGAGGGCGCGCCGGCGGGGACGAAACTGTCCACCGAGAGCGGCGCCGTCCGCGTGGCGCTGCCGGCCGGCGCGGCGCCAGTGACGTTTGCCGTCCGGGTCACGGATGCGGACGGGAAGGCGGCCGGGCCGTTCGTGCCGCGCGACGCGCGCCCGCTGATCACGTCCGTAGTGTCTGCCGCGCCTGCGGCCTCGCCCGTCCAGGGTATCGAAACGGTCGGTGTCCTCGGCAAACCCACCGCCAACTTCCCGTACGTCGTCGACACGCTCACGCTGCCGTTCGAAAACCCGCACGGCTCGTGGATGCGCGTCTCCGCGGTCGACTTCTTCGACGGCGGCAACTCGGCCGCCGTCGCCACGTGGAACGGCGATGTCTGGGTCGTCTCCGGCATCACCGAGGGGCTGGAAAAGCTGACGTGGCGGCGCTTCGCGTCAGGGTTGTATGAGCCGCTGGGCGTGAAGATCCTCAGGGGGCAGATGTACGTGCTCGGCCGTGACCAGATCACCCAACTGCACGACGTGAACGGGGATGGCTTGGCGGACATCTACCAGAATCACAACAACGACGGCGCCTGCGAGCCGCAGTACCACCACTTCAAGATGGATCTCGACGCCGACGCCGCCGGCAACCTCTATTACACCGCCGGCGGCGCCTGGAATGAGCCGCGCGCGTTCGCCTCGTACAACGCGATCGTCAAAGTCGCAACGGGCGGGAAGACGTCCGAGGTCATCGCCCGCGGCATCCGCGCCGCCAACGGGATGGCCGTCGGCCCGAAGGGCGAGATCGTCTTCGGCGACAACCAGGGCCACTGGGTGCCGACGTCCAAGATCAACTTCATCCCGCCGGGGAAGACGGACGGGTTCTACGGCTTCCCGTACGACCCGCGCGTGTTCGAGCCCAAAGACGCGAAGGAGAAGGCCAAGCGTCAGGCCGAGCTCAAGGCGCTCTACCCCGCCGGCATCCCGACGACGTACGAGCCGCCGCTCTGCTGGGTCCCGTACGCGTTCGACACGTCGTCCGGCGGGCAGGCGTTCGTGCCGGCCGGCGATACCCGCTGGGGCCCGTTCGGCGGGCACATCGTCCACACGTCCTACGGCAAATCGTCGCTCTTCCTCGTATTGCACGAAACGGTGGCCAGCGGCGGGAAGGCCGTCGTGCAGGGGGGCGTCTTGAAGTTCCCGCTCACGTTCGAGGCCGGCATCATGCGCCCGCGGTTCAACCCGGGCGACGGGCAGCTCTACGTCGCCGGCCTGCGCGGGTGGCAGACCGCCGCCGCCAAGGACGGCTGCCTGCACCGAGTCCGCTACACGGGCGGCGGCGCGCCCGCGCCGATCCCGTCGAACCTCCGCGCGACCAGGCAGGGCATCTACCTGACGTTCGCGACGCCGCTCGACCCCGCGACCGCCAACGACGCCGGGTCGTTCGACGTCGAGCAGTGGAACTACCTGTGGAGCTCGGCGTACGGCTCGCCCGAGTTCAGCGCCGAGAACAAGACCAAGAAAGGGAAGGACACCGTCGAGGTCGCGTCGGCCAAGCTCCAGCCGGACGGGCGCACCGTGTTCCTGGCGATGCCGGAGATCAGGACGGTCATGCAGATGTCGATTACGTACAAGCTCAAGGCCGCGGGCGGTGGCGGGGCGGTCGAAGGCGCGGTGTACAACACGATCAATGCGCTGGCCGAAAAGTAAGCGGCGTCGCACAACCGCGCGGGGTCGGCCCGTCACTTCAGCCGGGCTCATCGTCTACTCACTTCGACCGGGTATCACGACGCCGCGGGCCGCGGTTCGTGGAGGGATCGCGGCCGGCGCGTCGGTGGTCATCGGGACGTGCGCGGCCGCGCGGGGCGCGGTGCACGATCCTGAACGTCCGGGCCGGCAGGGCGGGAAGAAACGCGAATCGGGGGAGCGTTGTCCGGGTCACAGGTTCGTGGGTGACAACGTCCCGCGGAGAGGAATCCCACGCATGGCAGGCACTCACGGAGGTCGGGCGGCGGCAGTTCGTACGCGCACGGGCAAGGTAATCGGAGTCCGGCCCGCAGGAGTCGAGGAACTCGAAGGCCGGCGGCTGATGCACGGGGGCGGGTTCCACCTCGATGTCGACCAGCTCGCCGCGCCCGCAGATCTCACCGGCGACAACAAGGCCGACATGGTCAGCGTGATCTCGGTCACCGATAAGAAGGGCCGGGGGTCGGCAACCGTGACCGTGCAGACGGGCACGGGCAAGGGCCTGTTCGTCATCCGCTCTTCGCGCGTCGTCACCGGCGCGGTCGACGCGGTCGTCACGGGCGATTTCAACGGCGACACCAAGGCCGACGTCGCGCTGCTGGCGGCCGACTCGGCGGGGAACGTGACCGCCCGCATCCTGACGGGCGACGGCGCAGGTCGGCTCTCGGCTCCGGGTGCCACCCAGTCGCTCGGGAAGTTCCCGCTCGCCAACGTCGCCGCGGGTGACCTCGACGGGGACGGGCGGTCCGACCTGATGACGTTCGACGCCACCACCGGCAACGTCACGTTCGCGTTGGCGGCGCCGGGCGGCGCGACGCTGCTCCCGGCCGTCCAGCAGACGAACCCGTTCGGCGACGTCGCCCCGGTCGGGTTCGGCGACGTCGACAACGACGGCCGCCTCGATTTGTTGGGCACGACCGTCGACCAGTTGCTCTGGAACAAGTGGGTCCCCCTCCTGGGCCAGTTCAACAGCACGAGCATCGCGACGCTCGCGACGTCGCTCGACCTGGGCGGCCGCCGGCTGGAGGTCGTCGACGTGACGGGCGACGGCGTCAACGACCTGGTCGCGCTGGGCGCCAACGGGAGCGTGGGCGTGGCCGCGGGCAACCCGCTCGGGTTCGCCGACTTCGGCGCGTGGACGAGCCAGACGTTCAGCGGGCTGTGGGCGGGCACCGTGGCGGTGGGCGACGTCAACGGCGACGGGCGGGCCGACCTGTTCGAGGTGCGCGATTTCGCCGTGCTCAGCGTGGCGCGGCTCGTGCTCGTGGGCGGGACGGACGGGTTGTTTCAGAAGTTGAAGTTCTAGCTGCAACGCAGCGCGTTGCTGACGCGCCCGGGCGGGGACATGCGTCTCCGCTCGGGGCGCGTCAGCCGGTCGTTGACCCGCAGCTAACCCTGCGCCCGTCCGCTCACGCCGCTTCCCCGCTCGTGCCGCCGAAGACCTGGCGATCGTAGAGGTTCTTGTACGTCTCGCACGACGCCAGCAGTTCCTCGTGCTTGCCCTGGCCGACGATCCGGCCCCGGTCAAGCACGACGATCGTGTCGGCGCTCAGGATCGTGCTGAACCGGTGGGCGATCACGAACGTCGTCCGCTCGTGCATCAGCTTCTCGATCGCCTGCTGGATCTTGTGCTCGGATTCGGCGTCGACCTGGCTCGTCGCCTCGTCGAGGATCAGGATCGGCGTCTGCCGGAGGATCGCCCGGGCGATGCACAGGCGCTGGCGCTGACCGCCGGAGAGCTGGCTGCCGATGCCCTCGAGCGGCGTATCGTACCCGCGCGCCTTCTCCATGATGAACTCGTGGGCGAACGCCTGCTTGGCGGCGCCCTCGATCGCCTCCCGGCTCGCGCCCGGCTGGCCGTAGGCGATGTTTTCGGCGATCGTCCCCGGGAACAGCACCGGCTCCTGCGTGACGATCCCGATCTGGTCGCGCAGGCTCCGGAGCGTCACGCCGCCGATTTCCTGGCCGTCGATCAGGATCCGCCCCGAGTCGGGGTTGTAGAACCGCGGGAGCAGCGCGAGCAGCGTCGTCTTGCCCGACCCGTTCCGCCCGACGACCGCGACCGACTGGCCCTTGCGGACGGTCAGCGTGACGTCCGTCAGCGCCGGCGCGCTCCCGCCCGGGTACGTGAACGACACCCGGTCGAACACGATGTCCCGCGCGATCGGCCCGAGCTTGCGCAGCACCGTTGCCGCCCCCTCTTCCTTCCGATCCTTGAACCCCGTCCCCCGCCCGCGCGTGCCCAGCTCGCGCGGCCGCTCCACCTCCACGTCCAGCGTCTCGAAGATCCGGGCCGCCGCCGCGTTGCTCTTCTGCAGCGCGTTGTTGACCTTCGAGACCTTGCGCATCGACTCGCCGATCGCCATCAGGCACGCCATCAGCCCGAAGAACGTCGTCGCGTCGAGCGTCCGCTTGACCTGCACGAGGTACGTCGCGCAGACCACGATGCCGGCGACGACGAGCAGCGTGAGCATCTCGAGGATCGGCGTGCTGGCCGCGTCGATCCGGCTCATCTTCAACTGCTCGTCGACCAGCTTGCCCATGATGCCCGAGTACCGCCGCCGCTCGAACCGCTCGGCCGACGCGGCCTTGATCACGCGCACGCCGGTCAGCGTCGCCTCGAGCTGGCCCAGCATCGTCGCGCTGCTCTGCAGCGCCGCCCGGCTCGCCCGCCGCATCTTCTTCCCGAACTTCTTGATGATCGCGAACATGACCGGCCCGAACAGGATGATGAACATCGTCAACTGCCAGTCGAACCACAGCGCCAGCCCCAGCGCCATCGACGCCTTGATCGGCTCCTGGATCGACTGCCCGAGCACGGACTTGAACCCATCCTGCAGCCCCTGCGCGTCCTGGACGAGGCGCGACGTCACGTCGCTCGTGCCCTTGAGCCCGAAGAACCCGACCGGGATGTGCAGGACGTGGTCGTAGAGCTTTCGGCGGATGTCGTTGACCGCCAGGATCGCGGCCTTGTCGGAGAAGTACTCCTGGTAGAAGCGGACGACGTTGCCGACGATGCCGAGCGTGAACATGACGCCGAGGATGCAGGCGATCGCCCAGACGGGGTGCTCGGGCAGCAGGTTCGTCCCCCGCTGGAGCAGCGCGTAGTACCAGGGCAGTTCGGGCAGGGGGATCGACTGGGTGACCGTCGCGCCGGCGCGGGTGATCGCGACGTTGGCGGTGCGGGCGGAGGGGTCGGCGAGCGCGGCGACGGTCGTCTTGACGTCGGCGGACTTGCCGATCGCCAGTTCGTCACCGGCCTTGAGACCGGCGGCGCCGCCGGGGGAATGTTTGGCGATCGAGTAGACGCCCAGCGATTCCCGGCTGTCGTTAAGGGTCACGCCCAGACGCTTTTCGATCATCATCCGGCCGGTCCACACCTGGACGGGCTCCCCGCCCATGAGGACCTTCAGGATCGGGAGCATCGTCGACAGGCCGCCCGTGAACGTCAGGCCGACGAAGAACGCGCACAGGATCGACGTGATGACCAGCCGGCGGTGCGGGCCGAGGTACTTCAGCGCGCGCCAGAAGTGGAATAACGACTTGTCCTTCTTGCGCTTGCGCTCCCCGCCGGAGTCGGGGGTCGGGGCGGCGGGGTCGGGTTTCGCGGTCGGCAAATCACTCATGCGGCGGCCTGTCCTCGGTCGATACTCCCCTCATTACTCCCCCCGGTTATCGGACGGGAAAAGGGGATCAGTATAGCGAAACGACCGGTGAACCCAAGATTGCGGATTGCGGATCTCGGATTGCGGATTGAATCGGCCGCACCGTCTCCCCATCCGCAATCCGCAATACCAAATCCGCAATGAAGATTCCCCTCTCCAGGCCCGACATCACCCAGCGCGAGATCGACGCCGTCATCGACGTGCTCCACACGGATTGCCTGTCGATCGGCCCCAAGGCGGACGAGTTCGAGGCCAAGTGCGCCAAGGTGGCGGGCCGGCGCCACGGCATCGCCGTTTCGTCCGGCACGTCGGGCCTGCACGCGGCGCTGATCGCCGCGGGCATCAAGGAGGGCGACGAGGTCGTCACCACGCCGTTCTCATTCGTCGCCAGCGCGAACTGCATCCTGTATGTCGGGGCGACGCCCAAGTTCGTCGATGTCGACCCGGTCACGCTCAACCTCGACCTCGACAAGGTGAACGCCGCGATCACGCCGCGGACGCGCGCGATCGTGGGCGTGGAAGTGTTCGGCCACCCCGGCGGCGTGGCCGAGCTCGAGCAGATCGCCCAGAAAAATGAGCTCGTGCTGATCGAAGACTCGTGCGAAGGCTTCGGCGGGCACTCGGGCAAGCGCGCGATCGGAAGCTTCGGCCGGGCCTCGGTTTTCGGCTTTTATCCCAACAAACAGATCACCACCGGCGAGGGCGGGATGATCGTCACCGACGACGACGCACTGGCGGCCGCCTGCCGCGCCCTGCGCAACCAGGGCCGCGAGGGCATGTCGTGGCTGGCCCACCAGCGGCTGGGCTTCAACTACCGCCTGTCCGAGATCGCGGCGGCCTTAGGCGTCGTACAGGTCGACCGGCTCGACGAGATCCTGAGCGCCCGGAGGCGGGTCGCCCATCTGTACATGGACCGCCTGATGACCAGCAAGTTCCTCACGCTGCCCACGCTGACCGAAGACGATGGAATGAGCTGGTTCGTCTTCGTCGTTCGGCTGAACGACCTCTTCGCCGAAGGCGACCGCGACATCGTCATGCGCATGCTCCGCGACGAGGGGATCGGGTGCAACAACTACTTCCCGCCGATCCATTTGCAGCCGTACATGATCGAGAAGTTCGGGTACAAGCCGGGGGATTTTCCGGTGTGCGAGTACGTGTCGGGGCGGACGCTGGCGCTGCCGTTTTTCGGGAAGATGACGGCGCGTCAGGTGAATCACGTCTGCGACACCTTGGAGCGGACGCTGGAAAACGTGCTGGTGGGGAAAAGGCCGAGGTTCTAGGCTGAATACAGTCGCAATACTGTGGGGACGCATGCCATTCATGCCGATAAGTCGATTGGCGGTCGTTTGCCGCCAGCGCTTTCGGAAAGGGCCAAGGGACGGCATGCAGTTAACTCCACAATTGTTGGGCGAAATCCTCGAGGGCATCAAGGCGAACGAAGAGGCGGCGAGCGCTCAGGACAAGCGGCGGTTCGCGCGCATCGCGATCGTGACGCGCCTGAACGTCATGAACGATACGACCGGTGACACGTACACGGCGCTCACGCGCGACTTGTCGCTGGAAGGCGTCGGGTTGATGCAGGCGGCGAAGGTCGTTCGCGGGCAGCAGGTCACGCTCGCGCTCCCGCGCGCCAAGGGGCCGGCGGTGACGGTGCAGTGCGCCGTGCGGCACGTCCGGGAGTTGGCGGACAACCTGTGGGGCGCGGGGTTGAGTTACCTGCGGATCCTGAGTGGACCGGGCGCGAAGGCGGCGCTGGTCGAGGCGTCGCGGATCCAGCAGTCGATCCTGGGGTAGGCTGTTCGATGTAGTCCGTGGATTTGCGGGCAACGGGGGCGCGGCGTAACAGTATGGCCGGACGGGTGGTTTCCCCTACGTCGGATTTCGGTGCGCCGTGCGCGCCGGGCCGGACGGCGGGCGCCCGTGTGGAGTGAGCCGGCCGATGACGACGACCAACGACGCGAAGCTGGGGGCGGACATGCTCGATGACCGGGGCCCGGCCGACCCGCGCGACGCGGGCAAGGGGAAGTGGCTCGTGCTCCTGGCGGCGTTCCTCGGGTGGATGTTCGACGGGATGGAGATGGGGATCTTCCCGCTGATCGCCAGCCCGGCGCTGACGGAGTTCAAGGCGGACGTGGCGAAGTGGAACGGGACGTTCCACATGGTGTTTTTGCTGGGGGCGGCGGCGGGGGGGCTGGTGTTCGGGTGGCTGGGCGACAAGATCGGCCGGGTGCGGGCGATGACGCTGTCGGTGCTGGCGTACTCGGTGTTCACGGGGATCGGGTACTTCGCGAACGCGGCGTGGCAACTGGCGGTGCTGCGGTTCTTCGCGGCGCTGGGGATGGGCGGGGAGTGGGCGCTGGGGGTGGCGCTGGTGATGGAGATCTGGCCGGAGAAACTGCGGCCGATGATGGCGGGGATCATCGGGGCGGCGTCGAACGTCGGGTTCGCGCTGATCGCGGGGCTGGGGATGTTCATCAAGATCGACGAGACGCAGTGGCGGTGGGTGCTGCTGGCGGGGCTGTCGCCGGCGCTGCTGACGTTCGTGATCCGGCTGTTCGTGCCGGAGAGCGAGCGGTGGAAGCACTCGGTGCAGGTGCACGGGGGGACGGCAAAGCCGGTGCGCGAGATCTTCAGCGGGTCGATGCTGCGGGTGACGCTGCTGGCGATCCTGTTCGCGTCGGTCGCGCTGATCGGGACGTGGGGCAGCGCGCAGTGGATCCCGGTGTGGGTCGATAAGGAGCTGGCGACGGGGAACCCGCACGCGAAGGCGACGGCGCAGTTTTTGTCGTCGATCGGCGCGATCATCGGGTGCCTGGTCGCCCCGCTGGTCGGCGGGATGCTCGGGCGGCGGCCGACGTACTTCCTGCTGTGTTTGACGTCGCTGGGCGCATCCGCGCTGCTGTTCCTGACGACCGAGTCGTACGACAATGTGTTTCTGGCGAAGGTGTTTTTGGTCGGGATGACGACGGCGTCGTTCTACGGGTGGCTGCCGTTGTATTTGCCCGAGTTGTTCCGCACGCGGGTGCGGGCGACCGGGCAGGGCGTCAGCTTCAACTCGGGCCGCATCCTGGCGGCGGGCGGGGCGCTGGTGGCGGGGTCGCTGGTGAACAGCTTTGCGGCGGCGGGGTACGGGAAGGGGTGGGCGATGAGCGGGGTGACGATCACGCTGATCTACATCGTGGGGATGATCGCGATCTGGTTCGCGCCGGAGACGAAGGGGAAGCCGCTGCCGGAGTGAGATGCGTGCGGTTGTCTCCCGTGTGTCACCACCATGCCGGGTAAACCCATCCTAGAGTACGGGCGGCCCGCAGCACCCGAGCGTCCCATGCGGCCGGGGCCGTCGTCGGCGATCGTCGGCCGTTGCGTGGCGAGCCTGGCTTTGGGCGCGATCGTCGCGTGGCGAATGCATGAGGGGAAGACGTCGTTTTTCTCAGTGCCGATCGTGTTGGCCGTGATCGTCGTCCAGTTTGCGTTCGCCTTACTGCCGCTCCTGACCGAGATGCTTCGGGTCGAAGGGGCCCCGTGGTGGGTGTGGGCGCTTCTCCTGACCATGGCGTGCGGAGGAATGGGGCTGTCGATCTGGGGGTTGGCGATGTGATGGCATCCGGAACTCACCGCTCCGACGCTGGGATGTGGATCGCGGCGAAGGCGGTCAGTCCAAACCCGTTGGGCTTCATCTTCGGCGGGCGGGTCGCGTCGGCGGGGTGGCCGTTGAAGTTGACGTAGAGGGTGGCGCCGTCGGCGCTGATTTTCATGCCGTAGGTGCCGGCGGGGACGTAGCCGTAGGCCTTTTCGAGGGCGGGGGCGAGGAAGGCGAGGACCTTGCGCGTGCCGGCGGCGAGGTCGTATTGGATCACGGGCGTGCCGTACTTGAATGCGCCACCGTGCGCGCCGGGGAGGTAGTAGAGGAAGCGCTCGTCGGGGGAGGGCTCGCAGACGGTGACGTACTCGCCGCGGTTCCAGGACGGGCCGTAGATTTTCAAATTGTCGTCGGCGGGGCGGTAGCGGAAGATCTGGCCGGTCTTGTGGGTGACGCCGTAGATCGCACCGTCCTTCGATTCGCGGGTCGAGGCGCGCATGCCGGGCGAGTCGGGGAAGGTGGATTTCGTCTGTACGACGTTGCCGGACTTCGCGTCGCGCCTCCAGAGGGTGCCGGCGTCGCCGTTGAAGTAGACCGAGCCGTCGGCGGCGAGGGCGAAGTTGCGGTTGAACTTCACGGTGCCGTCGGGAGATTGGTAGACGGGTTTGCCGGTTGCGAGTTCGATGGCGCAGAGCGCGTCGCCCGCGCCGGCTTCGAGGTTGCACCACCAGAGGTTGCGGGCGGCGTCGTAGCGGGACGTGGCGGTGCAGCGGGGGGCGGTCGGGAGGGTTGCGACGACGGAGGTCTGGTTCGTCTTGGGGTTGAAGCGATAGAGCTGCCCGCCGGGAAGGTCGGGCGTCCATTTGTAGGTCGGGCCGGCGGGCTTCTTCTTCGCGGTGGGCGGGGTGGCGGCCGCGGCGGCGGCGGCGGCTGCTGCTTCGGGGGTCTTGTTTGCGCGGTTGCCGTCATTTAGGGTGCAGGAGAAGTAGATTTGTCCGTCGGCGCCCTGGTCGATCTTGGCGTGGATCTTGGACCACGCCGGCTGACCCGGCTTGGGCGGGACGACCTTGTTCATGTCGACGACCTGGGTGAGCGTTTTGGTGGCGGGCGTCCAGCGGTAGACGAGGCAGCGGGCGTCGCCGCCGGCGTCGTCGCCGTGGTCGCCGATGCCGCAGTAGACGGAGCCGTCGCGGGCGAGGGCGATGTCGCCCCAGGAGGACCAGAGGCGGCGGGTGGCGGCGTTGGGGCCGAGGTCGCGGTGGAAGGCGAGGTCGATGGTCGGCGCGGTCTTGGCGACGGTGAAGGGGGCGGCGGTGGGGTCCTTCGCGTAGGCATGGACGATCTCGGGGACGTCGAGGAGGGCGGGGGATGTGAAGGTGACGGTGCCGTTGGTCGCGCCGGTGAGCGGCGGGGGCCAGGGGATTTCGTCGGCGGCGCGCGCGGGGCGGAGGAAGGGGAAGGCGAGCGCGGCGGCGGAGGCGAGGAGAAGGGCGCGGCGGGTCGGCGCGGGGAGGGGGCGGTGTGGCATCAACCGTGATAGTCGAACGCACTACCCCCGTTGTGCGCTTCCGGTGCGGGGCTCCAGGTCTTGTCGGAGGGATTCCGCGAAGAGGCGAAGCGACTGCCGCGGGCCATTGCGAGGCGGACACCGTTGTAGCTCAACATTCCGATGTTGAGGAACGG
>DATHXE010000342.1:0-8683 GCA_035459845.1 Tepidisphaeraceae bacterium
TTAAGAGTCCGGCCGCGCAGACCGCCATGACCTGAGCCGCCAACGACAATTCGCGCCAGAAGCGCTTCATATCCAATCCTTTGAGGTGCGGCATCCGGTTTCCCTCCCGTCACAACCGGAGTAAGCCGCACGATCGTTACCCAAGTTATCGGTATGAAGCGGGCCGAACTGGAATCTGGTGGTGGAACAGGGTTTATCCCTCAGTCTGGCGTTCATCTGCAAATCGGCTTTGCTATGCGGCGCGCCTCTGCGTATATTATGGTCATGCCTGAGACCGCCCCGCCTATTTCCAGTGCAGTCGCCGCCACGGCTGAACAGGAATTATCCATCCTGACGGAAATTGGGCAGATTCTGTCCTCGACGCTGGAGCTCCGCGACACGTTCGGAAAGATGATGCAAATCATCTCCGACAAACTAAATATGCGCCGCGGGACGCTGGTGCTGTTGGATGAAGGCTCGGGGCGTTTGCGCACGGAGGCGGCAGTGGGGCTGACCCCGGACGAAATGGATCGCGGCAAGTATGCGCTAGGGGAAGGGATTACGGGGAGCGTCGTCGCGACTGGGCGTAGCCGAATGGTCGGAGATATTCGCAAGGAGCCGGATTTCCTGAACCGGACGGGGCGGTTCAACCCGGCGGCCACGGAGGGGCAGATCAGCTTCATCTGCGTGCCGATCAAACTCGAGGGGCGGACGGTCGGCGCGCTGTCGGTCGACAAGCCGTTCCAGTCGGACGAGCAGATCCAGTCGGACCACCGGTTCCTGGAGATCATCACGGCGTTCCTCTCGCAGGCGATCCAGGTCAACCGGATGGTGATGCGGCAGAAGGAAGAACTGCTGGAAGAGAACGCGCAGCTGCGCTCACAGGTGCGGGACCGGTACCGGTTCGAGAACATCATCGGGGACGCGCCGGCGATGCACGACGTGTTCGCGACGGTGGGGCAGGTGGCCAACAGCCGGGCGACGGTGCTGCTGCTGGGCGAGACGGGCACGGGCAAGGAGATGATCGCCAAGGCGATCCACTACAACTCGCCGCGGCGCGAGAAGCCGTTCATCCGGGTGAACTGCGGGGCGATGAGCAGCACGCTGCTGGAGAGCGAGTTGTTCGGGCACGTGAAGGGGTCGTTCACGGGGGCGATCCGGGACAAGATCGGCCGGTTCGAGGCCGCCGACGGGGGGACGATCTTCCTCGACGAGATCGGGACGATGGAGCCGCAGTTGCAGGTGAAGCTGCTTCGCGTGCTGCAGGAGCGCGAGCTCGAGCGCGTCGGCGACACGCAGACGCTCAAGGTGGACGTGCGGGTGATCGCGGCGACGAACGTCGATTTGCAGGAAGAGGTCGCGCGGAACAACTTCCGCGAGGACCTGTTCTACCGGCTGAACGTCGTGAGCATCTACCTCCCGCCGCTGCGCAACCGGCGCGAGGACATCCCGCGGCTGATCGACTTCTTCCTGGACAAGTACAACGCGATCAACGGGCGACAGCTCCGGCGGATCAGCCGGGAGATGCTGAACATCCTGCTGCGCTACCCATGGCCCGGGAACGTGCGGGAACTTGAAAACGCGATCGAGCGCGCGGTGGTGCTTTCGCGTGATGAGGACTTCACGGAAGACCTGCTTCCGCTGAGCGTGCGGATGTTCGCGGCGCAGCGGCGGACGAACCAGGCGAGCGAGAGCATCGACACGCTCACCCGCCGCCTCGCGGACCAGGCGATCTCCGACTACGAGATGCGCGAGGGCGAGATCTACAAGCTGGTGATCGACCAGATCGAGCACGCGCTGATCGACCGGGCGCTGGCCAAGTGCGCGGGCGTGAAGACCAAGGCCGCGGACTTCCTCGGGATCAACCGGAACACGCTGAACAAGAAGGTGAAGGATTTGGGGATCGAGGCGGTGGACTGATCCGGTGGACAGGGGGCGCGATTGCGCTTGAACGCCGGGGCGGGAGGGCGGTTATCATGCGCGGCTATGCGAACCGCGCTTCTCTTCACGCTCGCCCTAATCTGTGCTCCCGTTCTCGGCGCCCCGCCGACCAAACCCAACGTCCTGTTCATCGCGACGGACGATTGCAACAACGACTTGGGGGCGTACGGGCATCCGCTGGTGAAGACGCCGGCGCTCGAGCGCCTCGCAGCGCGGGGGGTGCGGTTCGATCGGGCGTATTGCCAGTTCCCGCTCTGCTCGCCGAGCCGGGTGTCGCTGATGACGGGGCTTCGGCCGGATCGGACGAAGATTTTCGAACTGCAGACGGACTTTCGAAAGTCGACGCTGCCTGACGTGGTGACGCTGCCGCAGCAGTTCCGCAAGAACGGGTATTACGTCGCGCGGGTGGGGAAGATGTACCACTACGGCGTGCCCGCACAAATCGGGACGCCGGGCTTGGACGACCCTCAGTCGTGGGACCACACGGTGAACCCAAAGGGGCGCGACAAGGCTGAGGAGGACAAGCTGGTCAATCTTCAGCCGAAGAACACGGGACTGGGGGCGACGCTGGCGTTTCTGGCGGCGGAGGGGACGGACGAGGAGCAGACGGACGGCATCGCGGCGACCGAGGCGATCAAGCTGCTGGAGGCGAACAAGGACAAGCCGTTTTTCCTGGCGGTGGGGTTTTATCGGCCGCACTGCCCGTACGTGGCGCCGAAGAAGTATTTCGATCTGTATCCGACGGACAAGCTGACGCTACCGAAGTTCGCGCCGGGCGAGTTGGCGGACGTTCCCCAGCCGGCGATCACGACGCGCCCGCCGAACTACGGGCTCGCTGAGGCGGACCTGAAGCGGGCGCTGCAGGCGTACTACGCGTCGATCACGTTCATGGACGCGCAGGTCGGGCGGCTGCTGGACGCGCTGGAGCGGCTGAAGCTGGCGGACAACACGATCGTCGTCTTCTGGTCCGACCACGGGTACAACGTCGGTCAGCACGGGCAGTGGATGAAGCAGTCGCTGTTCGAGAATTCGGCGCGGGTGCCGCTGATCGTCGCGGGACCGGGGACGACGGCGGGCGGGAAGGCATCGGGGCGGACGGTGGAACTGCTGGATCTGTACCCGACGCTGGTCGACCTTGCGGGGCTGCCGCAACCGTCGCACAAGCTGGAGGGGCGGTCGCTCCGGCCGCTGCTGGTCGACCCCGCCGCCGCATGGGACAAGCCGGCAATCACGCAGGTGCGGCGGGGCGGCGGGAAGAACGCCGCCAACACATTCGCGGGGTACTCGGTGCGCACGGAGCGGTACCGCTACAACAAGTGGGACGACGGGACCAAGGGCGAGGAACTTTACGACCACGAGGCGGACCCGGAGGAGCGGACGAACCTCGCGAAGTATTCGGAGCACGCGACGACCGTGGCGGAGATGAAAAGGTTGCTCGAAAAGGCGAACGGGGCGAAGTAATTCGCCCACGCCGACCCCTGTGGAGTCGGATTTCCGCGCCAGCGGGATCATGCGCGGGAGACCCGTGCCGCGACGTACTCGCACCTGCGGTGCGAATCCGACTCCACAGGAGTCGGCGTGGGTATCGACTTCCAGGAACTGCCTGCGCACTTCATCCTCCCGGGTGGTTCCGCTATGATGCGGGCCGCGCGCGGCACCGTGCATTGGGTGGCCGGCGGCCGATCCGGAACCAACCGCCGAGGACGATGTGCCCGATTCCCTCTTCGACCGCCTGCGCGCGAACATCCACACCGTCTTTTTCGGGCACGACCACGCGGTCGATCAGTTGCTGATCGGGCTGCTGGCGCGCGGGCACGTGCTGATCGAGGACGTGCCGGGGGTGGGCAAGACAGTGCTGGCCCGGTCGCTGGCGCGGTCGATCTCGTGCAAGTTCACGCGCATCCAGTTGACGCCGGATTTGCTGCCGTCGGACGTGCTGGGCGTGTCGGTCTACAACTCGCAGAACCAGACGTTCGACTTCAAGCCGGGGCCGATCTTCGCGAACATCGTGCTGGCGGACGAGATCAACCGGACGACGCCGCGGACGCAGTCGGCGCTACTCGAGGCGATGGCCGAAGAGCAGGTGTCGGTGGAGAACACGACGTACGCGCTGGAGCGGCCGTTCATGGTGGTGGCGACGCAGAACCCGTTCGAGTTCGAGGGGACGTATCACCTCCCGGAAAACCAGCTCGACCGGTTTCTGCTGCGCATCCAGGTCGGGTATCCGGACCGGGCGAGCGAGCACCGGATTCTGTCGCTCCAGCCGGGGCGGACGCGGCTGGAGGACCTGCAGCCGGTCGCGACGGCGGCGGACGTGGTCGCGGCACAAGACCGCGTGCCGAAGGTGCGGATGGACTCGGCGATCCTGGACTACATCCTGGACATCTGCGACGCGACGCGACATCACGAGCAGTTGCACCTGGGGATCAGCCCGCGCGGGGCGCTGGCGCTGACGGCGGCCGGGCAGGCGAGCGCGGTGCTGAACGGGCGGGACTACGTGATCCCGGACGACGTGAAGAACCTGGTCATCCCGGTGTGCGCGCACCGGGTGATCGCCAAGTCGTACATCCACAACGGGGATGGCGAATCGACGGGGCGGATCCTGAAAACGATTTTGGACCAGACGCCGACACCGCGGTGAATCTGAACCACGAAGGCACGAGGGCACGAAGAATTCGAATTACAAGGGGGCGGAGCGTCCCGATTTCCCTGAGCCGAGAGGTTCTTGGTGCGATCGGGAACGCATCGGATGCGAGGAGCGGGCGCGGATTCTCGTGGCGAGTTCCGGATGGGGGCTTCGACGTTGCTCGGATAGCTTCGTTCTGAAGTTTTCTTTGTGCCCTCGTGTCTTCGTGGTTCAAAAAAGAAAGCCCCGGGACGACGGATCGTCCCGGGGCTTCTGTGTGCCTGCTGTGTAACTCGCGATCGGACGTTGCCGCGCGAGCCACCGGACTGCCGTAGCAGCCGCGTGAACCGCAGGATTCTCACCTACGGAAGCTGCTTACAGCAGCCCACACGTACAGTCAGAATAGGTCACGGATCACCTCCATTTCGGTCGGGTCGACGCGGCACGTTTATGCGGTGGCCGCCGCCCATGGTCCTTGCCAAGCCGTCGCGGGCGCTTTTCGAGGGTGACTGTCAGCCGGGGTCGGGGGCGACTCGCGTCGCCACTGGGGACCGGCCTTAGTAGGGCTCCTCTACTTGCCCGCCGCCGGGCGCTACCTCCCGGGAACGCCTTCCCGGGAACCTGGCGGACTTTCAGATCCGCATCTGAAACCCGCCCGCACCGGTCGGCCGTGCACGGCCGCCGAGTGCGACGAACATGATACGTACACCCGCGGCGGGAGTTCAAAACAAATCCGCGCGGATCGGCTAGAATGTTACGTATGGCGGACCCCACTCCAACCCCCGGCGCCTCGCCTAGTGCGAAGGACGTCTTAGAGCAGCAGTTCCTTGAAATGCGCTGGCGCACGCTGTCGCTGGCGGCGGATCTGGATCGGATCGAGCGGGCGGCGGGCGGCGTACAAACGCTTCAGGCTCACCCGAGGGCGCAGCATCTTCGCAAGTTGTTTGAGATCCTCCTCTCGACCGAAGGGCCGACGCGCGCCGAGCGCGTGCAGATGCTCCTGAGCGACATGAGCCCGCCTCCTCCGAAGTGACGGAACAGTGGCACAGAAGTGCCACTGCCCGTTGGGGTGATCGCGTTTGAAGACTGAATTCTGACTTTCCGGCGCAATGAAATTCATCGACCCGCACATCCACTGTGTCTCGCGCACGACCGACGATTATCAGTTCATGGCCCGGGCCGGCGTGGTCGCCGTTTCCGAGCCTGCCTTCTGGGCCGGGTACGACCGGTCGAGCGCATCGAGCTTCGCGGACTACTTCCGGCATTTGACGGACGTCGAGCCGCTGCGCGCCAAGCGATACGGGATCGACCACTACTCCTGGCTGTGCATCAACGCGAAGGAGGCGGAGAACGTCAGCCTCTCGCGGGAAGTGATCAAGCTGATCCCGCCGCTGCTGGACCACCCGCGCGTGCTGGGCGTGGGGGAGATCGGGCTGAACAAGAATACGCGGAACGAGATCACCGTGTTCGAGGAGCAGGTGGAGATCGCGGCCAAGTACGACCAGCTGATCCTGATCCACACGCCGCACCTCGACGACAAGCACAAGGGCACCGCGATCATCACGTCGATTTTGAAGAACGATAAGCGGATCAAACCGGAGCGCGTGCTCATCGACCACTGCGAGGAGCACACGATCCGGGTGGCGCGCGACAACGGGTTCTGGGCGGGGCTGACGATCTACCCGGTGAGCAAGGTGACGCCGCAGCGCGGGGCGGACATCCTGGAGCAGTTCGGGCCGAGCATGATCATGGTGAACTCGGCGAGCGACTGGGGCGAGAGCGGGCCGCACATGCTCATCGACACGGCCCTCGAATACCGCCGCCGCGGGCACTCGGAGAAGGAATTGGCGGACGTGTTTTACGGGAACCCGTGCCGGTTCTTTGGGCAGTGTCCGAAGTGGAAGTTGAAGGCGGAGTGAGCGATGGACGGGTTGCCCGCAGATTCCGGTAGCGCCGCGAAGCCGTTGGGTACCGGGCACCCGGCCGAGTCTGTCGGAGTCGCTCCGGACGTGACGCCGGTGCTCTTGGACTATGCCGGTACGTCAGTCCCGATCACGAGGTCTCCCGACCGCACCCCGACCGGCGACGCGGTCGCGCTCGGGTTCATGCTGTTCGTCCCGTTCGTGACCGGCTTGATGGCGATCGTCCTCGCCGCCCGAGCCCTTCGGCGTTTTCCGACCCTGACAACTGCGGAGCGCGCGGCGGCGATCCTTGCGCTCGTACTCGGCGTCATCAACCCACCTTTGTGGATTTGGATCCTGTCTCGTTGACATGTGCCGGCCGTCCGGTGTCCCGGCACACCGCCGTTGCCTTCGCGTTTGCCCGCCCGTAAGGTTTTGCGATGCCCCTGATCATCAACGGCCGACCGATCGACGATTCCGTGCTCGACGCCGAGTTCGGGCAGCTCAAGGCGCACGCCGAGCGGACGACGAACGTGTCGTGCTGCGAGCGGGACCCGGAATTTCGGCAGGCGGCGCGGGAGAACGTGGTCGGGCGGGTTCTGCTGGCGGACGAGGCGGTGCGGGCGGTCGAGCCGTCGCCGGCCGAGGAGGTCGAGCAGACGCTCGAGCGGCTCAAGCAGGAGCACGGCGGGGAGGCCCACTTCTACGCGGCCATGGGGATCGCGCCCGAGCAGCTCGACCTGGTGCGGAACGACATCGACGTGAACCTGCGGGTGAACAAGCTGCTCGATCGGCTGATCGCCGATGACGCGGCGCCGACGGACGATCAGCTCCGCGCGTTTTACCAGGAGAACATCGCGGCTTATACGACGCCCGAGGAGCGGCGGGCGTCGCACATTTCCAAGGGCGTGAGCCGCATGGCGGCGCGCGAGGGGCTCCTGGACGAGTTCCGTAGTTTGCGAGATCAGATCCTGGACGGGGCGGATTTCAACGAGCTGGCGAAGGCGCATTCCGACCGGGGCGAGGACCTGGTCGACCTCGGATTCTTCCGGCGCGGCGATTTGCCCGAAGAGGTGGAGATGGTCGCGTTCTCGATGCGGGCGGGGGAAGTGAGCCCGGTTTTCTCGTCGTCGGTGGGCGTGCACATCATGAAGCTGCACGAGGTGCGGGCGCCGGCGGCCAAGCCGTTCGAGGAAGCGCGCGAGCAGGTCGTGGCGATGTACCTCGATCAGCGCAAGCGCGACCGGGCAGCCGAATTGGTCAAACGCCTCCAGGCGACCGCGACGATCGAGGAGGTCGCGCCGGATCCTGATGAGGTAAACCAGTTGGCGACGTAGTCGGCGCGTTTCGCCCGTTCGCGGAATTGTACACGCCCTGTCAGACCCCGCCGCCACCTCCCGTATCTCCCGGCGAGGTGCGATCTTCCGTGCGAATTACAACCGACATCTTCATCGTCATCACGCCGACCGTCACCGCGACCACCGGGACCGTCGCCATGAAGATGTTTACGGTCGCCACGAAACGTACCGATTGACCCCTCCCGTCCGGCGAGGGGGGCATGTTACGGCGAGAGCGCGAGTGGCAGCGCAGCGGATTCCAAACCCGCCTTGTAGAGGTTCGAGCCCTCTTCGCCGTGCTGGTCCATCGACCGGTCATCCCAAACGACACATTGGGGCCGCTAGCTCAGCCCGGCCAGAGCGCCCGCCCGACACGCGGGAGGCCCGCGGTTCAACTCCGCGGCGGCCCACTCACCCGTCACGCCCGTAGCTCAATGGCCAGCAGCACCGTGCTCACACCACGGGGGTTGTCGGTTCGAATCCGACCGGGCGTATGTAATGGTCAAGTGTCAATTGTCCATGGTTAATCGCGGCCGCTCGTACTTCGGTCACGATTGATCCGTTCGCGTCGTTAGCTCAATGGAAGAGCACTCGGCTGATAACCGAGAGGCCGGCGGTTCGAACCCTCCACGACGCACTGCTCCAGTTGCCTTTGCGCTCTTTGCGGCTTTGCGGCCACCTTCGTCCGATTTCGACCCTTCACCAACGCACTCGTAGCTTAACCCGGTAGAGCCGCCGCCTCTTAAGCGGCACGTTGCAGGTTCAACTCCTGCCGAGTGCATTTTGGAAACGATCGCAGGCGGACGGGTCTGGTGACCCTGCGCGGTTCATACCCCCGCGACCACGGTTCGATTCCGTGGCCTGCTACTTCAACGGGAGGGCGAGGCTCCGTCCGAGCC
>DATHXE010000343.1:0-14772 GCA_035459845.1 Tepidisphaeraceae bacterium
TGCAGAAGTAGTAGATGATGCGCTTGGGGTGGAACGGCTCGCCCGGGATCGCGCTCTTGCTCAGCTTGGCGTCAAAGCGGGCGTCTTCGCCGATGCGGGTGACGGCGACGTGGTCGGGGTGGGCGTCGACCGGGTAGGGTAGGAAGATGACGTCGGGGCGGTGGACGCGGTAGAGGGCGGCCATCGCGTGACGGGACTCGAGCGAGTGGACGACCTCGCGGTTCTTGAGGCCGAGCAGCGTGCGCTCGACGCCGAGGATCTTGGCGGCGGCGGCGGCCTCCTTGGCGCGAATCTCGACGGAGCCGAAGGGCGTGGGCTCGCCGTTGGTGGCGTCGATGAGGTGGACCTTGTGGCCCTGTCTGGCGAGGCGGGCGATCGTGCCGCCCATGCCGAGTTCCTGGTCATCCGGGTGGGGGCCGACGACGACGATCGATGCCATGACGGTGGGTCCTTTCGCTGCTGAGGGGCAGCACGACGATAGACCTGTGCCCATCGCGCGACAAGTGCGCAGCACCGGGAACGCTCCGCATTGGGCGTCGAGGGTCATTCATCAGCGTCGGGCGGGCCCCGAACTTCGAGGGTAGATCCTTCGGAGTACCTCAGGATGACGGGAATGCGGTCGGCGTGGCAGCAGGCGCCTTACCCCACCTGGTCGGTCCAGACGGTGAACTTCTCGAGGGTGGCGACGCCGAAGGCGGTGGTGAGGGCGACGTCGACGGCGTCGCGGCCTCTGGCCATGAGGACGCGACCGATGCGGGGCTTGTTGTGGCGGGCGTCCATGGTCCACCACTGGCCGCCGAGGTAGACCTCGAACCACGCGCTGAAATCCATGGGGCTGGGGACGACGGGGACGCCGATGTCGCCGAGGTAGCCGGTCGCGTAGCGGGCGGGGATGTTCAGGGCCCGGCAGAAAGTGATCGCCAGGTGCATGAAGTCGCGGCAGACGCCCTGGCGCTCCTTGTAAACCTCGGCGGCGGTGCGGGTGTTGCGCGCGAAGGGGTAGCCGAAGGTGACGTTGGCGTGGACCCAGTCGCAGACGGCTTGGGCGCGAGCCCAGCCGGGGGCGGCGCCGGAGAAGAGCTGCCAGGCGGTGTCCTTGAGGAGGTCGACCTCGCAGTAGCGGCTGGGCAGGAGGAACTGAAGGACCTCGTTGGGGAGCTCGTCGATCAGGTGTTGGCGGGCGTCCCATCCGGCGCGGTCGGGCTGGCCGTCGTCGTAGACGGTCGCGTCGTTGTAGAGGCGGAGCTTGCCGGGCTGGGCGGTGATGCGGCCGCAGGCGTTGCCGAACGCGTCGACGTAGGGCGTCATGGGGACCCACGGCTCGACCCGGAGGGCTTCGGCCGCCCGCAGCGAGCCGAAGCGCGACGGGTGGACGCTGAGCATGAGGATCATCGGCGTGGGTGCGGGGAGATCGAAGACGACGTCGTAACCGATTCGAATGAGCATGCGCTCCGGGAGTGGTGGGCGGGCGGGTTGGCACGACCTTAACCCGTCTGCACGCGCGCGACAAGCTCCGAATGGGCGAAAGCCGGTCTAGACACCGATCTCACCGATGGCACGGATTCACACCGATCAGGCTGGAGCAAGAACTGGTTTGCATCGGTGAAAATCGGTGGCCTCGGTGTGATCGGTGTCAAAAGAAAAACCCACGGACCAGGCCGTGGGTTTCGCTTTGATCGTGATGGGCCGGGTCGATTACTGGGCCGCGCCGTCGGTCTTTTCGGCGACGGTCGTCTCTTTGGCGACGACGGCGGCGCGGACGGCCTTGGTCCAGATCTCGTAGCCCTTGGGGTTCATGTGGAGCTTGTCGGTGCGGTAGATGTCCTCGCGGGGCTTGCCGTCGGCGGTGAGCATGCCTTCCCAGATGGGAACGAAGGTGAGGCGCTTGGCGTCGGCGGCGCAGGTGGCCTGGATCAGCTTGTTGGCCTCGACGGCCTTCGGCCAGAGCGACCAGCGCTTGATGCTGGGCTTGATCGACAGGACGTAGATGCGGGTGTCGGGGAGGGACTTGTGGACGGTGGCGCAGAAGCGCTGGAACGAGTCGTGGACCTGGGCGGGGGTCATGCCGGCGCCGATGTCGTTGTCGCCCTCGTACAGGACGACGGCCTTGGGGCGGTAGCGGACGACGACGCGCTCGGCATAAAAGGCGGCGTCGTTCATGTTGCTCCCGCCGAACCCGCGGGGGATGACGGGGAGCGGGGCGAGGTCTTTGACGATGGTGGGGTGCCAGCCGACCATGCTGGAGGAGCCGACGCAGACGACGCCGCCGGGGGCGGGGGTGCCGGCGGTCTTGTCCTTGGCCTCGAAGGCGAGGATCGACTTTTCGAAGCGTGCGGGGTCGGCGTACTTCTTGAGGCCGGTGGCGTCGGTGCCAGTGCCGCCGAGCTTGCTAACGGCCTGGATCGCGCCGGCCGCGGGGGACGACGGCTTATCCTCGGCCCACGCCGAAACCGCAGCGCACAACCCGACCGCCGCCGCCAGCTTCGTCAACCGATTCATCACAGAGGGGATCTCCGAGAGTGCGAGGGACGTGAATTGGTACGCCCGTTTGTACTGCGGGTTCCAAATTGTGTTGATCGGTGGGGTTTTACCGGACGGGTTGGGCGAGAATTGAGGATTGGAGGGGAGCGAACGCGACCGGTGCTATCGATTTTCAGCGAGAGGACTTGCGCGCGTGGTTTTCGTTGGTTTCTCGGTCACTGAAGTGACCAAGCCTTCCGCGGCGCGCGAGGCTCATGGCGCGCCGCGACGCTTTCCCCGCACCGGACGTTCTTCGAAGTTCACGGGCATCCGTAGCTCGCGCGCGAGGCGCTTGGCGAGGGTGGTGGAGAGGTGGTCGGCGTTGTCGAAGTCGGCGGCGCGCTCGAGGCGGGACCAGAAGGCGACGGCGTAGCTGGTGAACTGCTCGGCGGCGAAGGCGCCGCCGGCCATGGGGGTCGCCAGGCGCGAGACGTCGCCGGCGAAGCCGATCGGCAGGTTGGCGCAGACGTCGGAGTAGGCGGCGACGTCTCGGACGACCAGGGCGGCGAGCGGGGCGAAGCGGGCGCGGACGCGCTCCCAGCGCTCCAGGGCGTCGTCGTTGTCGGTCGGGTAACCGGCGACGGCGCCGGCGGTGGCTTCCTTGTAGGTCGTCAGCAGGGACGAGAGGACGGCCGGCTCGATCGCCCAGTCGGCCCACCGCGACAGGGTTCCGGCGCGCGTGAGCGCGCCCTCGAGTTGTGCGGCGTCCTTGAGCGCGGCCCAGAGCGCCAGGGCGGTGTCGAGCTTTGCGGTCCGGGCCTTGTCGAGCTCGATGCTGCCGCCGATCAGGGTGCCGGCCAGGTCGACGACGGTGGATTTCCACTTGGCGTCCAGTGCGTCGAGCTTCCCGCCGCCCCAGGTTCCGATCACGCCCGCGGGGACGTCGGCGGGGTTGCGGGCGTTGAGCTTCTTCGCGTACTCGGCGAGCTCGCGCACGGCGCCCAGGTACTTGTCGGCGTCGTTGCGCGCGGGTGACTTGATCGTCTGGGCGCTGGCCAGCGCGGCGGTGGTGATCTTCCGCTCGATCGCGCCGGCGGGGCGGATCTTGAAGCCGTTGATCACGTCCATCGACTGACCGGCCGCGGCGACGTCGGCGGACACCTTGGCGAGGCGATCGAGGTCGGTGACCTGCTGGTCGAGGTCGGCCGGGCTCGTGCCGAACGCGTTGCCGCCGACCTTGCCGGCGTTGACGAGAAACGCGGCGCGGGCGCTGTTGAACTGGGCGACGAGGTCGTCGTAGGCGCGCTTGGTCGATGGCATGACGGGGGCGGCCTCGCGCGGGGCGGTGTCCCAGCGGGCGCAGATTTCGAAGTAGCGCTCGATCGTCGAGAGCAGCTTGAGGCCGGGCTCGCCGTTGGCCTGGGCCCACGCGAGGGCGGGGGCGAGCTGCTGCATCTGCTGGGGGGAGAGCGGCATGCGGCCGATGCGGCCGAGGACGTCGCGGTACTGGGCCAGCGCGTCGACGCGCGCCTTGCCGGCGTCGCGCGTGCGCGGGTCCTGATAGAGGACCAGGCCCTCGGCGAGCTGCGCCTCGATCTGCTGGCGGGCCTCGATGCCGACGGCGGTGTTGGCCTGCAGGCCCTTGGCGAGCGAGACGGACTGTGCGAGCAGGTTGGTGAGCGGCCCGCCGTCCTTTTCCTGCGCCGCGGCGTGCGCCAGCGCGAGCAGCTGCGCGCGGAGCGGGATCGAGAGGGCCGCGAGTCGCTGAACCTGGCCGGTCAGCTCGGCGATGGTGCCGGGGCCGTCCTTCGGCCCGGCGCCTTCGATCACGCGCGGCGGGCGCATGGAGATCAGCGACCGCTCGGGCACCGGGGTTGCGTTGACGACGTTCACCACGGCGATCGCGAGCTGCCGGCAGAAGTCGTCGAGCTCTTTGCCGGCGCCCTTGAAGTTGCCGACCGCGTAGCTGAGTTTCGAGATCGCCGCCATCGCGTCTTTCTGGGACGGGCCGGGCGTCCAGGCGCCTTCCTGGCCGAGCGCGTCTTCGAGTCCGCGGAGCGCGGCCTCGATCTGCCCGGCGCGGAGCCACAGGAGGGCCTGTTCGGGCGTCTCGGCCTTGGCGTCGGCGGCGAGGTTCAGGACGGCGCGGAGGACGATCCGCAGGTCGATCTCGAGCTCGGCCCGGAGGCGCCGGTCGCCGGCGAGGTCGCCGCGGCGCATCATCCGGGCGGCGATCTCGGTCTCGGTGGCGGTCGCGCGCTCGGCGATCGCGGCCTTGATGACGGCGGCGAGCGCCGGGCCGCGCGGGGGGTCTTCGAGGCCCTTGGCCGGCGGCGCGGCGAGCGCGGCGCTGCTCCACACGGCCAACACGATTACCGCCGCACGCTTCGTCCAACCACCCATGTCCGTCTCCTCGTCGCACATCCGCCGCGTGGCACGGGCTACCGGCCCGTGAGTCCGATCCGACGCCCGGCCATTCTACCGACTGGCGGGAACGATGTGGGCGACGGGGCAGCCGATTCCGGGCGCCATGCCCTCGCGCGCCGCGGGGGGCCGATGGCGTCGCGCGAGTCGGCGGCCTACGATTCGTCGCGCGCGTCCGCGCCCCTGCGGCTTCGCGCGTGGCCTCTCGCGAACTCAAAATGTCGCCCCTTTCCCGCCGGACCTTCCTCGCCACGCTCGCCGCCACCCCCCTGCTCGCGCGCGCCGCGGCGCCTTCTGATTATCGCCGCGCCGTCGGCCCGCGCGACTGGGCCTTCCCCCGCGACCACGGCCGCCACGACGGGTTCAAGACCGAGTGGTGGTACCTCACCGGCCACCTCCGCACGGCCGACGGCAAGCGATACTTCGGCTACCAACTCACGTTCTTCCGTTCCGCGCTCACCCCGACGCCGACCGCTCGGCAAAGCCCCTGGGCCGCGACGCATCTGTTCCTCGCCCACGCCGCGGTCTCCGACATCACGAATCAGTCGTTTCGTCACGCCGAGCGCCTCGCGCGGGAGCGCCAAGGCTACGCGCACGCGTCCGCCGAGACGATGGACGTGCGGCTTAAGGACTGGTCGATCACGCCGACCGCGGACGGCCGATCGATCCGGCTCAAAGCCGCCGATGCGGAGAAACAGTTCTCCCTCGATCTGACGACCCCCCTGCCCCCCTTCCAATCCGTAATCCGAAATCCGCAATCCGAGATCGCTCAGCACTCAGGACTCAGCACTCAGGACTCTTCGCGTCTCACCCTCCAGGGCCCCGGCGGCCTCAACCCCAAATCAGCCACGCCCGGGAATGCGTCCTACTACTACTCGCTCACGCGCCTCCCCACGACGGGCGTCATCACGCTCGACGCCACGAAACACGACGTCACCGGCCTTTCGTGGATGGACCGCGAGTTCTCGACCAGTTCCCTCGCCCCCCACCAGGTCGGCTGGGACTGGATCGCCCTCCACCTCCGATCGGGCCACGACCTGATGCTCTACCGCATTCGCAATCAAGCGAACCGGACCGACTACCTCTCCGGCACACTCGTCTCGCCCGAGGGCGTAGCGACGTATTTGATCGCCGCAGACATCGCGTTGTCGCCCACCGCGACTTGGACGAGCCCCGCGACCAAGGCGACCTATCCGTCGGCTTGGTCGATCGCCGTGCGCGGTTTGCCGAAGTTCATGATCCGGACGCTCATCCCCGATCAGGAACTTCAGACGCCGAACAGCACGGACGTCACTTACTACGAAGGCGCGGTGTCGGCGACGGGGGAGGACGGCGTGGAACTTGGGGAGGGATACTTGGAGATGACGGGGTATACGAAGCCGGTGACGCGGTAACGCCACCTCCCCGTTTAGCCGCGACCCGGAGGGGGAGCTTCGAGCGACCCCGCAGGCGAGCGCTGCGAGCGCCGACGTGCGTTCGAAAACAAGACGGGCGCGGGCGCGCTCGCACCTGCGCCCGTCGTCTCCTGACGCGCCTACCGCGCCACCGCGCTTCCCTGCGGGCGGCGCTGTCGCTTGCCCTTCGGGTCGCGGCTAAACGGAATTAATCGCGTTTGCTCACTTCACGCTGATCGTGTACGGCGACACCAGCAGCACGGGCCGGCGGTCCATCATCTGAACCAGGCGGATCTGCTGCTGGAGCTTCGCCCGCATCGGGGCGGGGAGCAGCGCCAGCGGCGAGTCCGAGCCGATCTTGATCGTCGGGCGGAAGGGCATCTTCGACTCCGTCGTCGCGGGCTCGGCGTTGCCGGTCAGCAGGTCGATCAGGGACCGGGTGCCCGGGACGAACTTGATCTCGTACTTGCCCTCGTCGAGGTCGCCCTCTTTTGCCGCGTGCTTGATGGCCGCGGTCAGGCCGCCGATCTCGTCGACCAGGCCGAGGTCGAGCGCCTGCTTGGCCAGGAAGATCCGCCCGCGGGCGGCCTTGTCGATGTCCTTAATCTTGTCCTTCCGGTTGGTCATGATCCGGTCGGTGAACTGCTCGTACGTCGCCTTCATCCAGTTGGTGACCATTCGCTTCTGGCGGTCGGTCCACTCCTTGTCCATCGACCACATGTCGGCGTTCTTGCCGCGGGTGATCGTCTCGGTCGTGATGCCGAGCTTTTCGAACAGGCCGTGGAGGACGAACTTCCCGCCGACCACGCCGATGGAGCCGACGATCGCGGACGGGTCGGCGAAGATGTAGTCGCCCGCGGACGCGAGGTAGTAACCGCCCGACGCCGCCATCGACCCGACGGACACGATCACGGGCTTCTGCTGCGCCGCCGCGTTGGCGGCCTGCCACATGACTTCCGACGCCGCCGCCGACCCGCCCGGCGAATCGATCCGCAGGACGATCGCCTTCACGTTGTCGTCCCGCAGCGCGATCCGGAACGCCTGGCGGATGTTCTCCCCGCCGACGTTGCTCGCCGGCCCGAGGATGCCGTCTTCCGTCTCGCCGTCGACGATCTCGCCCTCGGCGTGGATCAGCGCGATTTTCGGCTTGTCGTCGTCGGCCGCCTTCTTCTTGTTCCCGAGCTGCATGAGGGCGGCCATCGGGTTGGAGAAGTCGAACTTCTCCACCTTCGGCACGGCGTAGTTATCGACGAGGTTGATCTCCTCGGCGCCCAACTCCTTCTCGAGGAACTCGCGCACCTCTTCCTGGGCGATCAGGTGGTCGACCAGGCCCTTGTCCTTGGCGGCCTTGGCCGACACGAACACGTCGTCGATGATCTGCTTGACCGCGGTCGGCTTGATGTTCCGGCTCTGGGCGATCTGGTCGACGACGAGGTTGTAGATCCCGTCGGCCAGGCGGTCCAGTTCGCCCCGCGACTCGGGCGAGAGCTCGATGCGGGTGTACTGCTCGTCGGCGCCCTTGAACTCGCCGATCTGGATCATCTCGGCCTTGACGCCGAGCTTGTCGAACAGGCCCTTGAAGAACATGGGCTCGATGGCCACGCCCTGGAACATCAGGTCGCCGCCCTTGAGCAGGCAGATGTCGGTCGCGCCGGACGCGGCGAGGTAGGTCGGCGTGGTGAACGAGTCGGCGTAGACGTAGGTCTTCTTGCCGGCCTTACGGAGCTCGTCGAGCGCGCCCTTGATCTCCAGGGCCTGGGCGGTATTCAGTTCCGTCTCGGCGCCGAGCGTCAGGAGCACGCCGCGGAGGCCCTTGTCGTCGCGCGCTTTGTGCAGGCGGTCGAGCAGGCCGGGGATGGTCAGGAGGTGGCTGTCGCCGAAGAGCGTGAACTCGGGGCTCTTCTCGACGATCGGGAGGGACAGGCTGATGTGGGCGACCTTGGGCTGCTTGTCGAGGGCGGCCTGCTTGTCCTTGATCCGCTTCATCAGCTCGGCGGGCGTCGGGAACGCCTCGTCACCGGTGGCTGCGGGGGTCGCGGGCTTGGCGGGGACGTCCGCGGGCTTGGCCGGCACGGGCGGCGTCGGCTTGGGCTTCTCGGGCGACGTCTTCTCCGGCTTGTTCGGCACCGGCACCGGCTTTTCCGGGGCCCCCTTCTCCGGCGCGGGCTTGGGCGGGGCATCGACCTTTCGGATCGCACCGGCGGCCGGGACGGTCGTCGGCCTGGACGACTTCTGGTCCGCCTCCGCCGCGACGACGGCCACGGTCAGGCACGACACGAGCAAGGCGGGGAAAAAGCGGATCATGCAAACTCCTGATGGGCGGGGAAATAGACGTCGACAGGAGGACATACGGACAAGGCGGGGACCGGGTTGATCTTAGATCGCAGAACGATCCTTCTCAAACGAAATCGGCAGGCCCGGCGGCAGGGATCACCCGACGCGCCCGTCCGTTGGCACCCGTTGGCGGGCGAAAAGTTGCACAGTGGCACCATCCTCCGTTCTCCATCCCCTCCTCGACATCGGCGCGGCCTTGCGCTCAGCCGGGCTGATCTTTGACGCGATTTCCGGCTCCCCCTATCATGCCCCCCAAGTCGTCGCGCGGACGGGTTTTATGCATCGGAATCGCTGATCAGGCGTGCGGCGCGAAGGGGTGTCACCCTGCTCGGGAAGGAGTTTTTGGGTGCGCAAAGGCATGCTTCGAATTCTGGCGGCGGCCGTGAGCGGCGTCGCGATCGGTTGCCCCTCGGCGTGGGCCCAGGTCCCCGGCGGGACGGCGGACACCACCCCGGCGGCGCAGCAGCGCGCTCCGGTGACGCCCGCGATCGAGTCCGCGTCCGACAACCTCGTCGCCCGCGCGAAACGCGCCACGACCTGGGTCGACGCGACCAGCCCGTCCACCAACGTCGTCCAGCTCGAGGGGGGCGTGCGCCTCGAGCTCGACCGCACGACCCTGTCGGCCGACCAGGTCGTCGTCTGGCTCACGCCCGTTAAGGGGGCGGTGCTGGAAGACACGGAAGCGACGATCGCGCTGATCGGCAACGCCACGCTCGAGCAGCCGGGGCAACTGGCGCGCAGCGGCGACCGGTTGCTCGTGACCGCGACCGTTCGCGGGATGATCCGCGTGACCGCGGACGAGCGCAAGGTCGGGAACCTCGAAGGCGGTGACCTGTACAAGCTCGCCGCGGCAATGCGGCCCCGACCCGCGGACGCGACCGGCCCCGAAATCGACAGCTGGCTCTTTCAACCGCCGACCGCGCCGGCCACGTCGCAGCCGACCACCCGGCCCGCCGCGGCGAAGCAGCCGGTCGCGTTCAGCGCCGACAAGGTCATCACCGAGAAGTCCGCCGACGGAAACATCGCCGTCGTCATCACGGGCAACGTCAAGCTGTTCCAGAAGCGGGGCGAGGCGATCGTCGAGCTCCAGGCCGACCGGGCGGTGCTGTTCACGCCGATCAAGGACCTGCGCGAGCTGCAGGCCGCCGGGGCGCAGTTCACGCGGATCGAGGAGGCGGTGTCGGCGGCGTACCTGGAGGGCGACGTGCGGATCGCGCACACGCCGGCGGGGCGGCGCGTGTTCGACCAGCGGCTGACGGCCGAGCGCGCGTACTACGACTTCGAGACCGACCGGGCCGTGCTGACGGACGCGGTGCTGCACACGATCGAGCCGCAGCGCGGGATTCCGGTCGTGATGCGCGCGGCGGTCGTCCGCCAGCTCTCGACCGGCGAGTACCGCGGCGAAAAGGTCAAGCTCACCCAGAGCTCGTTCTTCACGCCCAGCTACCACATCGGGCTCAAGTCGGCGTACGTCCGGCAGATCCCCGAGGAAGACCCGCAGTACGGGGCGACGACGATGTTTCGCGGCAACGACGTGACGTTCAACGCGCACGGCGTGCCGATCTTCTGGATGCCGTACATGTCCGGGTCGTTCAGCGAGCGGGGCGGGGCCCTGCGCGACATCGGGTTCCGCGGCGGGAACCAGTGGGGCTTCGGGCCGCAGACCACGTGGGGACTGTTCGAGACGTTCGGCAAGCTCCCGCCGAAGGACCTCGACGCGATCTACAAGCTCGACTACTTCAGTAAGCGCGGCCCGGCGGGCGGGCTGGACGCCAAGTGGGCCGGCGGGTTCGTCACCGAGCAGACGCGCCAGCCGTGGTCGTTCTCGGGCAAGCTCGAGTCGTACCTGGTGCACGACCACGGCGAGGACATCCTCGGCCGCCGCCGCAGCGACGTCGAGCCGGAGGTCGATTGCCGGTACCGGCTCAACTTCGAGCACCAGCACTTCTTCCCGGACGACTGGCAGGTCCAGGTCACGACGGCCCTGATCTCGGACCCGACCTTCCAGGAGCAGTGGTTCCGCAACGAGTTCGCGGGGCAGCGGCCGCTCGACACGGCCCTGTACATCAAGCGGGCGCGCGACACCGAGGCGTTCTCGTTCCTGTACTCGATGCAGCCCAACGACTTCGTCACGTCGTCGGACCTGTACCAGGAGCAGGCCGAGGTCGAGCGCGTGCCGGAGGTGGCGTACCACCGGATCGGCGACCACCTGTTCGGCGGCGAGGACGCGGGCAGCGGGCTGACCTTCTTCAGCAGCAACACCGTCGGCGGGTTGAAATTCAAGAACAGCGACGCGCCGTTCTTCGTCGGCGAGGGCGAAGAGGGCGGCCTGGGCTTCCGGGCGGCGGACTCGCCCGGCCTGCCGTCGTACGGGCAGACCGGCACGCCGGACGACATCACCTGGCGCGGGGACTTCCGCCAGGAAATCGACTGGCCCTTCTCGTTCGGGCAGTTTCGCTTCGTGCCGTACGTGATGGGGCGGTACACGGCCTACTCGCAGTCGGCCGAGGGCTCGTCCGACGACCGGCTGCTGGCGGCGGTCGGCCTGAAGATGAGCACGGCCTTCTGGAAGGTCGACGACACGGCCAAGAGCGACTTCTGGGACGTGCACCGCCTGCGGCACGTGATCGAGCCGGAGGTCCACCTGTTCGCGTCGTCGTCGTCGACCAATGCCAGCGATTTGCTCCAGTACGACGAGCTGGTCGACCGGGCGAGCGAGACGACGGCGGTCAGCTTCGCGCTGCGGCAGCGGTGGCAGACTAAGCGCGGCGGGCCGGGCCGGTGGCGGAGCGTCGACTTCCTGTCGCTCAACGTCGAGGCGAACTTTTTCCTGAACCAGCCGGACGAGGCGGAGCTCTCGCCGACCGCGTTCCGCGGGCTGTTCTTCGGGAGCCGGCCGGAAGAGTCGCTGCAGCGCAACCACATCGCGGTCGACGGGACCTGGCGGGTCAGCGACACGACCGCAATTCTCGCCGACGCCCAATTCAACCTCGACGAGGGCAACGTCGCCACGGCGGCGATCGGGCTGGCCGTCAGCCGGGACGTGCGGCTGTCGTACTTCCTGGGCCTGCGGTACATCAACTCGGGTGAGTACCTCCGGCCGAACACGGGCACGCTGCCCGACGGGACGCGGGCGACCACGCTCGAGTCGCTGGAGTCGACCGTGCTGACCGCGATCGTGAACTACCAGCTCACGCCCAAGTACACGCTGCAGTTCATCCAGAGCTTCGACTTCGGCGAGCGCGAGCGGGTGCAGAGCCGGTACTCGCTCATCCGCCAGTTCGACCGGTGGTACGCGTCGATCACGTTCCGCGTCGATTACCTGGCGGACGACAGCGGGATCTTCTTCAACATCTGGCCCGAGGGGTTCGGGATCGCGGGCGGGACGGAGCGGTTGGAGGCGTTCGGGAAGTAGTCGCGGAAGGATGAACCACGAAGGACACGAAGGCCACGAAAAAGACAAAGGGGGCGGAGCCGCGGATGCGCGGGTCGGGGACAGGTCTGGTCTGCGCGGGCGGTCGAGCGGTTCTGGACGCGCTGGGCAAGCCCAGCGGCAAAAAAGTGCGTCGACCTTATTGTGCGAGGCACTTCTCGAAACCGGGGGTCATGCGCGTTTCGAACTTCCCGTCGCCGCGCGTGACGAAGAGGGCGGCGAGGTTCAGTTTAATGGCGAGCGCGTAGCCTTCGTCGGGCCCAAGGACGAACAGCGCCGTCGCCCACGCGTCGGCGCGGGCATTTGACTCGTGGATCACGCTGACGAGCGCCGGCCCGCGCGCCGCCGGGATCGGGCGGGCGGTGCGCGGGTCGATCTCGTGACTGAGGCGGTGGCCGGCGACGTCGAGGAAGTTGCGGTAGTCGCCGGAGGTCGATAGGCCGGTGCCGCTGGGGAGTTCGACGGCCAGGAGGACCCGGCGGACGTCGGGGACGGGGGTCTCGACGCCCACGCGCCACGGGCGGCCGTCCGCCGCGCGACCGCGGGCGCGGAGCTCGCCGCCGACGGCGATCAGGGAGTCGTTCGCGCCGGCCTGATCGAGGATCGCCGCGACGCGGTCGGCGGCGTAGCCCTTGCCGATCGCGCCCAGGTCGATGCGGACGTCGGGCCGGCGCTTGCGGAGCGCGGGCGGGTCTTCGCGGACGTCGAGTTGCCGGTAATCGACCCGCGCGATGGCTGCGGCGACCTCGGCGTCGGCGGGCGGGCGACCCTCGCGCGCGGGCGACGCGGCCGGGCCGAAGCCCCAGAGGTCGACGGCCGGGGCGATGGTGACGTCGAACGCGCCGCCGGACATTTCACTGATTTCTCGCGCGATCGCGACGGCGCGGGCGACGTCGGCGGGAACGGGCGTCCAGTCGGTCGACGTCTGGCGGTTGAACTGAGACAACGCCGACTCGGGCCGCCAGAGGGAGAGGTCGCCGTCGAGCCGGGCGAGTTCGTCGGCGACGCGCCGCTCGAGGGTGGCGTCGGGCGGCGCGGCGGGAAACTTCACCGACCATGGGCCGCCCATCGTCGCGCCCGCGAACTCGGTACGCGTAGCCGGCGGCGAGACGGGCGGAGAGCGCATTGACCAGACCGCGACGCAGGCAATGACCGTCACTGACGCGATGGCAAGGATGGCGAGGGGGCGAGAACGCACGGGCAGGATTGTACGGCGAGGAACGAAGTCGGGTGATCAACTCCGACTTCCATGAACCGGTTCGGGTGCCATGCCCTCGCGAGCCGCCGAGAAGGCTGACTTGTCGAGAGCACGTAGTCGGCTCGAGTGGGCATGCCCCAGTTGCGTTCGATGAGACGAAACAACACCGCTGGGGCATGCCCACGCCCCGCGATGACGAATACGCGTAAATGAGCGGATTGGCGCGGTGCGAGGGCATGGCACCCATTGCGGCCGCTCACCCTACACGCTGAAGCGTGCACTCCAAGCGCCCCGAGCCAGAGACGCGGGCGCTCACCACAGCGGCGGTTTCCCCGCGTGCACCCACGCGAACACGCCCGGGTACGCGTGGTACATCCCGACCGCGAGGAGCACCAGCGCCGCCGCCCCCACGTCGCGGCGGCCGAACTTGTCCGCCTTCCCGTGCGAGCGGACGAAGTTGAGCACCAGGCCCGTCGGGCAGCCGTACTTGCAGTAGGCCATCGGGACGAACACCGCCGCGACCAGGCCGACGATCGCGACAACGATTGTGGCGATCCCGACCTTGCCGACGAAGACGAGGTACGCGTCGAACGGCTCGATCCCGGCGAGTTCGAAGAGCGGCTCGCGCACGCCCGACCGGCCCGCCCCGCGGAACTGCCAGAGCGCGACCGCGATCACCAGGGCGACCAGCGCCGGCGGCAGCCACCTCAGGCCCGCCTCGAGCCCGGCCGGGACTTTCCACTTCTTCTTGCGCAACCGGCCGACCCATTCCTGGGCGGCCCCGTGCGGGCAGATCTGCGAGCAGTAGACGGCCCGGCGGGTCGTCCACGGGATCAGGAGCGCGACCGCCATCAGCAGCGCCAGCGCCGGCGCGCTCCGCCAGGCGACCCCGCTGACCGTCCACCCGGCCGCCAGCGACTGCGCGAGGATCTGCCCGTTGAGCAGGCCGAGGTACCCAATCAGGACGACCTGGAAGATCCGCCGGGCCCACGGCACGCTCCGCAGGTGCGTGAACGAGAACGCGAGCCCGAGCGCGACGACCGCGACCAGCCCGGCGTCGTGCCACCCGATGCGCACCGGCGGGTGGGCGACCGCGGCGCCCGCGGGCGTGCCCTTCTTGAACCGGTGGTGCATGCCGTTGGCGATCGCCATGCTCGTCAGCGACGCCCCGCTCACGCCCTCGACGCCCATCTCTCTCGGGCTCTTGCCGGCCATCTCGTCCCACGTCTTGTCGTTCCAGTACTTCATGAAGTACTCGTCGTTCCCGACGTCGCGGACGTGCTCCTTGGTGTCCACGCTCCCGCGGATCCGCAGGCCCGCGACGCGCATCCGCGCGTCCAGCACGACCAGGGTGTCGGTCGGGCCGGAGTACCCCTTGATGTGGTCGGCGAACGGCGACGTGCGCAGGGCATAGCCGATCGTATTGCCGCCCGCGTCGGTGACGAAGAGGCCGGCCTTCTCGGACGGGTCGGGCGACAGGCCGGCGGCCGCGGGCAGGATCGGGCGGACCTCGTCGACGACGATCGGCG
>DATHXE010000344.1:0-16964 GCA_035459845.1 Tepidisphaeraceae bacterium
CCACGCCGGAGCCGGAGCCTCAGGCGACGGCCCGGATCCCCGCCGGACTCACCCGCCTTGCATGGTGCTTTGTCATGACGAGGGTGTTTCAAACCGCGTGAAACGGCAACGCCCGCGGCGGGCTCCGGGTATTTACGACCGACAGGCCTCGATCGGGCGGGCGGTTGCGGAGTATAGTCCGCCCGGCCCGCCGCGGGCGGCGCAACGGACGGCGCGCCCGGCGCCCGGACCGGCGTGACAGACACGGGAATCACGATGACTCGACGACTGACGACGATGATCGGAGCGGGCGCGGTGGCGGCGGTGCTCGGGTGGGCGCTGGCCGGCGGTCGTGCGACGGCGGCAGGTTCGGACGAACCCGCCCCCAAGCCGGGCACCACGGCGGCCACGCACCCGGGGACCGTCGATTCCCCCGCCCGCGCCACCGGGCCCGGCGCGCACGACGTGCTGGCGGCCAAGGTGTACGCGATCTTCGACGCCAAGTGTTCGGCCTGCCACAGCCCCAAGGCGAAGAAGGTGCACGAGTTCGAGACGATCCTGGACTTCGCCAGGCTCCGGGCGAATCCGGACCACCTCATGCCGGGCGACCCGGAGAAGTCGCCGCTGTGGAAGTCGATCGACGACGACGAGATGCCCCCCCAGAAGAAGAGCGCCGACCCGAAACTCCCGCCACTGGAGGATGGGGAGAAGGAGACCGTGAAGGAGTGGATCGAGGCCGGGGCGCCGGTCGGGCAGACCAAGCCGTACGTCGCGCCGGTCCCGGCGACGCCGAAGCCGCCGAAGGGCTTTTGGGAGAAGCTCGTGCGGTGGCTGGGGAACTTCCACCCGCTGGCGGCGCACACGCCGATCGCCGTGCTGATGGCGGCGGCGATCAGCGAGATGCTGTACTTCAAGTACCAGTCGAGCGCGCTGACCGGGGCGTCGCGGTTCTGCGCGGTGCTGGGGGCGATGGGCGCGGTGGCCACGGCCGGGCTCGGGTGGCTGATGTACTACGGTTCGGGCAGCTACAAGGCCGGGCAGGAACTGCTCGAGACCCACAAGTGGGTGGGGACGATCGCCGGGGTCGCGTCGATCCCGATCGCGATCCTGGGGGAGTGGGGCGCGCGGCGGGCGCACCGGGCGCACCGGGCCTGGCACGGGTGGTCCCGGTGGGCGTTCCGATTCCTCGTCTTCGCGATCGCGGGCCTGGTCGGATTCACGGCCCACCTCGGCGGCGTGTCGCACTGGGGCGAAGAGTTCTTCCAGTGGCCCAAGTGACGAGTGCGGCGTCGACTTCCTGATTCGGACGGGCGCGGGCTAGAATGCCGGTGATGTCCGACCGAAACGACCAGACCGCGCCCGTGGCGGGGCCGGAGGTTTCCCTCCCCGTGGCCGGGCGGCGCGCCGTCGCGACCGAGCGGCCGGCGTTCCGGGCACTGCTGTCGCTCGCGTGCCTGATGACGCTGGGCGGGACGGTCGGCCTCCTGTGGTCGGCCGAGGTCGACCGGGGCGAGGCGCGGGCGGCGCTGGAGCGGGTCGACGAGGCGAAGCGGGTGGCGGCGCGGGCGGAGAATCTGATCGACGCCGAGGTCGGGCGGGGCCGGGCACTGGTCGCCGCGATGGTCGCCGATGTCGAAAACCGGGAGAAGTGGGACCAGCGCCGATTCGCGGCGGCGGCGGAACGGCTGCTCAAGCCGTCGCCGGCGTTCCTCGCCGCCGGGTGGCTCCAGCGCCCGACCGGGGCGGGCGCGCCGTCGTGGCCGCCGTCCACGCCCCAGCCGGTCACCCACGCTTACCCGACCGGGGCGGGGGCCAGGGACGACCAACTCGCGAAGGGGACGGACCTTCGGGCGAGCGACTGGGGGTTCGCCGTTTGGAAGGCGTCGACCGAACGCCAGCCGCGCGTCGCCTGGCTGGGGACCAAAGGGGGGCGGGTCGAGTTGTGGCTGGTACTGCCGGCTGTTACGGGCGAGGGCGAGGTGCCCGGGTACCTGGGGAGCCTGGCCGTGCGGTTCGACGCCGGCGCGGTGCTGCGTGAACTGGAGCCGCCCGGCACGACCGACCCGTCGCGGTACGACGTGCGGATCGAGGAGCGGTTCGGGGCCGTCTACTCGCGCGGGCGGGCGATCGCGGAGGGCGACGCGGACGGGGTCGAGCACCAGCCGGTGCGCGTGGTCAACCGGGTGTGCCGGCTCAGCCTGCGGGCGGGGCCGGGGCTCGCCGGGGCGGCGTCGGCGGCGTGGGTGCTGTGGGCGGGGTTGCCGGTGGCGGTGGGCGTGTCGTCGGGCGTGTGGGTGGCGCTGCGGCGGCGGGCCCGGTTCGACGACGAGGCCCGGTGGCAGCTCGACGCGCTCGAAGAACTGACCCGGGCCGCCGGGGCGGTCTCGACCGATCTGGCCGAAGGGGGCGGGGCGCTCGACCAACTGGCGGGGTCGGCCCGGCGACTGCTGCACATGAAGCAGGCGGCGATTTCGCTGGTCGACCTGGAGGCGGGGACGATCGAGCTGGTGGGGCGGGACGGGCTGGAGCGCGACCGACGCGTGGTGTTCGACGCGGCCGAGGGGTCCGGCACGCGCGCGTGCTTCGCGACCGGGCAACCGCTGATCTCCGAGGACGTGCGCACCGACCCGCGGGTGAACGCGAAGGTGCTGGCCGACCTGTACGGGGTCGTGTCGGTCATCATGATCCCGCTGACGGTCGGGGGGAAGCCGGTCGGGGTGATGTACCTGGGCAACGACGCGCCGCGCGCGTACACGGAGAAGGAGGTCCGGCTGGCGACGGTGCTCGGGGCGCAGGCCGGCGTGTTCCTCGCGATCCTGCGGCTCCTGCGGGCGAACAAGGCGGCGCTCGACACGCAAAAGACGCTGGCGGCGCAACGGGAGGCGCTGTACGGGATCGCCGGGGAGATCTACCGGTCGGAGGACCTGGGCGAGTCGCTCGGGCGGTTGTCGGACGCGGCCCCGTCGGTGATCGGGGTGGACCTGTGCATGGTCCTGCTGCGCACCGGGCGGGGGACCGAGTGCCAGGTGTACGCGGTCACGAACAACGAGGGCGGGGTGCTCGGCGAGCGGGCCGACCTGACCGGGACGCACGTCGAGGAGACCTGGGCGACCAAGGCCCCGGTCGTGGTCGAGGACGGCCCGAACGACCCGAAGCTGCACCCGGCGTTCCGGCACCGGCTGCACGTCGGGAGCATCATCTACCTGCCGCTGCTGCGGACCGACCGTAAGCCGATCGGGGCGATGGCGCTGATCCGGCACGTCCCGGGCAAGTTCACGCGCGAACAACTCGAGCTGGCGACCGTGCTGGCGGCGCGGGCGGCGACCGCGATCGAGAAGGCGAGGCTGTACGCGTCGGCCCGGCGGCTGGCGTCGTCGCAGGAGACCCTCCTGCGCGAGCTCAACCACCGCGTGAAGAACAACCTGGCGAGCATCGTCACGCTGCTCCAGGTGAATCGCCCGATGATGCCCGAGCCGGCGATGCGGTGGCTCAACCGGGTCACCGGACGCGTCGCGACGATGGCCCGGACGCACGAGCTGTTCATCGGCGGGGCGGCGAGCGTCGCGCTGGGCGACCTGGTGTCGAAACTGCTCCCGAGCCTGTCGGTGGTCAAGCCGAGCCGGGCGGAGGTGCGGACGCACCTGGAGGCCGCCGACACGCGCCTGCCGACGGACCGGGCGGTGAGCCTGGCGATGGTGCTGAACGAGCTGTGCTGGAACGCGCTGGAGCACGGCGTGGGGGACGAGGGCGTCTTGGAGATCCGCGCGCGGCGGGGCGGGGACGGGCGGTTGGTCGTGGAGGTCGAGGACGACGGGGGGCGCCAGCGGGAGACGGCCAACGTCATCGGCAGGGAATCGGGCGGGGACGAAGCGCACGGACGGTCGGGCGCCGGTGGCGACCTGATGGCGGTCCGCCGGACGCGCGGCATGGGCCTGAGGTTGGTGGAGGGGCTGGTCGCCCGCGAGTTGAACGGGCGGTTCGTGCTCCTGGAGTCGGAGACCGGCGGGACGCTGGCGCGAGTCGACCTGCCGATCCTGGACGACGGGCCGACCGACGAGGCGGCCACCGGGACGGACGCCGGCGCTGCCGGCGGGCGGTCCGGGGCATAGGCGGCGCGGCCGGTGAGCCGGACGTGTCGCATCGCGGACGTGTGCGGGTCGCGCGGGTTATTCGGACGTTCCTGCGTCCCCACGGGGCGGGCGGGCGGCGGTATTAATCCTGCCGGCCCACCGTACAGGGCATGCGGACTAGAATTCCGCGAGGTTGAATGCGAAAGATGAGACGGCGGCGCGCCCCGCGGGGAGGGAGCGGGTCGGTCGTGACGTCTCACGTGAAGATCAGGGGTCTTGTGGTCGCGAATCGAGGGGATCGGCAGGTTATCGGTAATGTCGCTCGGGCGTATGCGGATTCTGATCGTCGAAGACGAGACCCTTGTGGGCATGGGCTTGCAGGACCACCTGACCAAACTCGGGCACGAGGTGGTCGGCCAAGCGGCGAGCGAGGTCGAGGCGCACGAGCTGTTCACCAAGCTCCAGCCCGACGCGGTCCTGCTGGACGTGCGGCTCAACGGGGGGGACGGGATCACGCTGGCCGGCGACCTGCTCAAGCTCCGCCGGGTGCCGATGCTGATCGTCAGCGCGTATTCCGACCCGGAATTGGTGAAGCGGGCCGGTGAGGCGGGCGTGTTCGGGTACCTGGTCAAGCCGGTGGAGCAGGGGCAGCTGGCGGCGCAGCTCGAGGTGGCGGTCCGCCGGTTCCGCGAGAACGACCAGCTTCGGCAGGAAAAGGAACAGCTCACGCAGAACCTGGAGACGCGCAAGCTGGTCGAGCGGGCCAAGGGCATCCTGATGCGGCGGCTCCACCTGGAAGAGCAGGACGCGCACAAGCGGCTGCAGCAGGAAAGCCAGAAGCGGCGGATCTCGCTGAGCGAGCTGGCGAAGAAGATCATCGAGAGCGAGGAACTGCTGGGCGGGGGGTGAGGGCACGGCTCCGCCCGGCCGCTCGCGCGCCGGCGCCGCAATCAGGGGGCGGCGGACACGTCGAGGACGGGATCGGTGATGAGGACCTGGTCGGCGGACACGCCGTCGCCGCCGGCGGTGGTGACGAGCGTCAGGAACCGATCCGTTTTCGTCAGTGGCAGGTCGATCGCGAAGGCGCCGTCGCCGGCGACGAAACGGGTCCGGCTGAAGCGGACGACGCCGTCCACGAGCACGTAGACGTCGGCCTTGTTCTTGGCGCCGGCCTTCATGGGGCTGCCGGCCGTCGCGCGGAAGCGGACGAGATCGGCCCGGGGATGAAGTCGGCGGATTGCCGCCAAGTCGAAAGTCAGGCCGGCATCCGGATGGGCGAAGATGAAGCTGTGCCCTTGCTGTGCGTAGTCGACGCCGGCGAGCTCGGTGTAGATGGGGTTTCCGTTCTTCAGAATCGGGGCGGGGCCGCCGGTGCAGATGCGGACGGTGCTTTTCCCGTTGGTAGCTGGGAAGGTGAAGGTGTGGCCCGCGGAATCGACTTGAGAGGGGCCGGCACGAGTGGGCATGAACGTGCCGTCGATCGTGGTCAACTGCGGAACGGGGTGATACGCACCGTCGCTGACGAGGTCGCCGCCGGGCTCCATTCCGCCCGTCGGCGAGGCCTGTCCGTTGGTTTGATCGATGACGCCGCCGCGCGTGCCGCCGGACCCGTCGCCGCCGGACATCAGGTCGACCAACTCCAGCGGGTTGACGGGGCGCGCGAGGTCGCGGACGAACAGTTGCGGCACGGCGCCGCGGACGGCGACGTTGACGGCCTTGTCCCGCAGTTGGGCGGCGTCGCCGGCGACGACCTCGCGCGCCCCGCCGGTAGCGGCTGCCGGCGTCACGCGAACTTTGCCCGCGAAGACGTGTACGTCGGCGGAGTTGTCGGCGGCGATTCTCACCCCGAACTCCGTACCCAGATCGGTGACGGTCCCGCCCGGCACCTCGAGTTCGAACCCGCTGGTGCCGGGGGCCATGCGCACCCAGGCTCGTCCGCTCTGCAGCGAGATGCGCCCGGCCGACACCACCGCGAACCGCGCGGGGCCTTCGACGACGACCTCCGCGCCGTCGTCGCACCGGATTCGGACGACGCCGCCGGCGAGCGATAACTGCCGGCCTTTCGGCAGGCGGCCGCCCTGTGCCGGCGGCGCGCCGCCGCCGCCGCCCCATTTCGCCGAGACGGCTTCGGTGAGGACCGCGGCGGTGGGTTCCGGTCGGAGGAGCAGGTACCCGCCGAGCGCGACGATCGCGATCGCCGCCGCGATGCCCCATTTCCCCGGGATTCGCCGGGCACCGGTGGATTGCCGCTCGCGCGCCCACGTCGGAGGGGCGTCGACCGCCGGCTGTGGCGGTTCGGGGAGTTCCGCCAGCGCCCGCATCACTTGCGCATCGTGCAGCGAGGCGTCGGCGGGGGGCCGGGATTCCGTCGCCGTCGGATCACGGTCCAACACCGGCTCGGCGGGGGCGAACTCCTCGTACGCCAGTGTGTCGCCCAGGCAAATCAGCGCGAAAGCCTGCCGCTTGGCGTCGTCGGACTCCAGTTCCCTGCCGAACATCTGCAGGTCGGCATCGGAAAGCGTCTGGTCGAGGTAGGCGGCGACGCGGGCCAGGAATGCGGGATCATCCGCCGGGAACGGTGAGGGGTCTGGCCGCGCGGGAGTGGAATCAGGCATGCGAGCCTCCCGCCGCCGGCACTCGCCGGAGAATGCACTCGGCCAGCTTCTTGTGGATTCGGCTGAAGGTCGTGTAGAGGCTTCCGATCGGCCGGCCGAGTTGTCGGGAAAGCTCTTCGCCGGAACACCCGTCAGTATACCTCTTTTTCAAAAGCTGCCGAGAGGGTTCGCTGAGGGCGGCCAGGCAGGCTTCGAGCGCGTCGCCCATCGACGAGCCCGACGCGGGGTCCATCTTCCGCCAATGGGGTTCCATCAATTCGGCCACCTTTTCGCCGAGCGGAAGATTGCGATTCCCGAGCTTTCTTAAGGCGTTCATCGCCAGTTGACGGGCCGCCGTGCGCAGCCAGGCGGGCAGGCGGGCGACGTCCGGGATTTGATCGGCCTTTTGCAGGACCAGCACGCACAGGTCCTGGAAGAGGTCTTCGGCCAGGTCCCGTCGCCGCACGATGGATCGGAGGAACGCCAGAAGTTTCAGGCGTTCGCCGAGAACGGCGCGGAGCAGGAGATGTTCCTGGTCGGGCGAGGGCACTGATAAGGGATATGTCGCGACGTCGATCGGATCTCAACAATTTTCTTGTTGAGGAACCGGGGGGCTCGCGACATTTCCCGTTCGGAGAGGCGGTCCGCCCGTGGTCGCCGAGCCGTGGCTCGGCGACGGAATGCGATCAAATGCGCCGGGGCGTCGCCGATTGGCGTTTTCAGGGCCGAGGAGAGACCGATGAGAATTGCAATGTTCACCGCGGGCGCGGTGCTGTGCTGCGCTACCGGGGTCCCCGCCGCCGTCATCACCTTGACGCCGGTGGCGGACACGTACGTCAGTTCCGCGAACCCCACGACGGCACAAGGCTCGATGGCGACGGTCGTCGCGAACAACGGTTCGACGACCACCAATTACCGCTGGGTGTACCTGCGCTTTGATGTCGGGGCGGCGCTGGCGGCGAACGCGGCGACGTTCGCCGACGTCACCGGGATCAAGCTGACCCTGCAAAGCGTTACGGCCGGCGCGCTCGTCGAATCGGTCTACGGGCTGCCGGCGGCGAACGACTCGTGGACCGAAGCCGCGCTGACGATGAGCAACGATCCGAACAAGGACACGACCGTCGCGTCCAAGCCGGTCTTCGACGTCACGAAGGCGTACAGCAACGGCACCACCAACGTGCTGGCGACATGGACGTCCCGCGCGACCGCCGGCTCGGAGGACGCGTTCAACGTCGCCTCCGGCCCGGTTTTCGACTACATCGGCGCCGACGCCGACAAGGTCCTCACGTTCGTGATCGCGGCGGACCGGAACACGGGGGCCGGCGGGGTCGCGTGGGCGTCCAGGGAAGCCACCAGTTCCGCCACCTGGCCCACTCTGACCCTCCTCACGACCCCGGCGCCCGAACCCGGCACCATCGGTTTGTTGGGAACCGCGGCCGCCGGCCTGTTGGTGCGACGCCGACGCACCGTCGCCGCGCGGGCTTGAGCGGGGGTGGCTAACCGTCGCCACCCTAATCACCGGCTTCCCGACCAACAGGACTGACGGTCGGCGGTATGGGTGTTTACCCCAGGGCTCGGCACGGCTTTTCGCCGGTGTGTATCGTCGCGGCCGGCCCGCCCCGTACCCATTCGTGGAGCGACGTTCAGATGTACCGACCCGCCCCCCGCCGCGCGTTCACCCTCGTCGAACTGCTCGTCGTCATCGGCATTATCGCCTTGCTGATCTCGATCCTCCTGCCCGCCCTGTCCAAGGCTCGGGAGCAGGCGAACACCGCCAAGTGCATGTCCAACCTGCGGCAGATCGCCCAGGCCGCGATGATGTACTCCAACGACAACAAGGGCGTCACCATCCCCTACCAGAACGAGTTCCAGGACCACTGGTCCTGGATCATGATCAACGCGCAGTACGTGTCCGGGGTGCGGACGGCGACCAACGGCGGCTACAACAGCGCGGCTCAGTCCGACTCGCTGTTCTACTGTCCGTCCGGGAACGCCGACGTGGTCTCGGGCGACCTCAACGGGGCGGATACCATCCCGGTCGACCGGACGACCGACGACCGGGCGCACATGGCGTACCCGCACAAGTCGTCGACCTCGAACGAGTGGACCCACGTCTGGTACGGGATGAACGCCGACGAGGGCACGAGCATGACCTCCGGCGCGCCCGCCCGGCGGATCAACGCCGGCAAGACCGGCGTCGACCGGCAGGCCAAGATGACCTGGGTGCGCAGGTCGACGGAAATGGCCTTCTTCTTCGACGGGTTGGTCTACCACCAGATCGATACCAACGGGAACCGGGTCGCCGCCCGACACGGCGGGCGCAAGATCTGCAACGTCGCGTTCTTCGACGGCCACGTCGAATCGATCGGGGTGATGGAACTCCCCGGCGGGGTCGCGTGCAAGGGCAAGTCTGACACCCAGGCACAGTTCGCCTTGGCCAACCTCAGGGCCAAATACCCCAAGCCGCTCTGGCTGCTGCAACAGCAGTATTAGCCGCCGGGCGGCGCTCGCCCGTCGGCGGGGCTGAGGCGCGGGCGCACCCGTTCGGTCCGCTCTTCGGCGGGCCACCCGTTGCGAGTGGATTTGCCGCTACCCGAGCGCGGTCACGGCTCGCCCCCCTGGGCGCGGAAGCGCTTTTCCATCTCTTCCCATTTTGCGGACATCGTCTTCACGAGGTCGGGGTTGGCGCTGGACACGTCGTTGCGCTCGCCGCGGTCGGTGGACAGGTCGTACAGGGCCCACGCGTCGCCGGGGGCGTTGGTGTCGTTGGACCGGCCGCCGGGGGCGGGTTTGGCGAGGGAGACGATCTTCCAGCGGCCGTCGCGGAGCGCGCGGTGGTTGATGTGGTGGAAGTAGAGGGGTTGGGCGCGTGCCAGGGGTTGGGCGGAGGAGAACGCGGGCACGAGCGACACGCCGGCGAGCGGGGGGCCGCCGGCGGGGACGTCTCGCTTAGCGCCGGTCAGTTCGAGGATCGTGGGGACGAGGTCGATCACGTGGCCCGGCGTGCGGCGGAGGTTGAGCTGGGGGTTGGCCTTCGTGTCGGCGCCGACCTTGATTCCGGCGGGCCAATGGACGATCAGGGGGGTCGAGATGCCGCCCTCGTGGGTGTACGACTTGTGGAGGGCGAACGGGGCGTTGGCGACGGACGCCCAGCCGGCGCCGAGGCCGAGGAACGAGTCGGCCGAGCCAAGCGCGGCGCCGGGCGTGTGCTTGTCGCCGCGGTTGATCTGCTCGGCGGACGCGCCGTTGTCGGAGGCGAAGAAGATGACCGTGTTGTCGAGCGCGTTCATCGCCTTGAGCTGGGCGATCAGGCGGCCGATTTCCTGGTCCATGCGGTCCACCATGGCGGCGTGGACGGCCATCTTGGCGGCCTGGAACTTCTGCTGCTCGGGCGTGAGCGTGTCCCACGGGACGTTGCGGCCGACCTCGCCGGGGTCGATCTGCTCGCGCAGGGGGGCTTCCTTCAGGTTCCAGGGCGGGATCGTGTCGGTGAGGCGGTCGGCGGGCGGGCAGTCGATGATGCCCAGCGCCTTCAGGCGCGCGACGCGCTCGGCGCGGATCGCGTCCCAGCCCTTCGTGTACGCGTCCTTGTACTTGGCGATGTCGCCCGCGGGTGCCTGCAGCGGGAAGTGTGGGGATGTGAAGCAAACGTAGGAGAAGAACGGCTTGTCGGCGTATTTGGACGCGTGTTCCTTGAGCTGGTCGAGCGCGCGGTCGGCGATGTGGGTGGTGAGGTAGAAGTCGGTGCCCGGCTTGACGGGCGGAACTTTCGCGCCGTCCTCGGTGTGGTTCTTGGGGTTGAAGAAGCGGTCGTGGTCGTTGATGACGTAGGAGCGGTCGAACCCGCCGTCCTTCATGGAATTGGGCGCGCCGGGGACGTGCCACTTGCCCGAGTGGTAGGTGCGGTATCCGAGGGGTTTGAGGTCCTGTGGCAAGAGGCGCGCGAAGGCGGGGTGGCGACCCTTAGGCGGGTCGGCGCGGAGCTGCTGGGGGTAGTAGCCGGACATCAGCGCCGTGCGCGTCGGCCAGCAGCGCGAGGTGTTGTAGAAGTCGGTGAACCGGAGGCCGCCGGCGGCGAGGCCGTCGAGGTTGGGCGTGCGGATCTCGGAGCCGTAAGAGCCGAGGTCGGCGTAGCCCATGTCGTCGGCGAGGAGGATCAGAACGTTGGGGCGCGGGGCGGCGAGGGAGGGAAGGGTGAGAACGAGCAGGAGGAGCCAACGAAGCATGACGATCCTTTCGGCGAGCCCGCTTCAGCGGGCGGGTGGCGCAGCCATCCATCACGTCACGCGCGGTGCCGTGACAGTTAGCGCGTAGGCGACGCAGCTCGCACCTGCGGTGCGAATCCGACTCCACAGGACTTGGCGTGGAGTCCGGTCAACAATACCTCGCGCCGGCGGTGGGCAGTGCTCACCCTACGCCGACGGGTGCTTATACCCCGCGCGGTACTCGCGCTTGAGCAGTTTGTTCGCCTCGGCGTCGTTGGTCGTGTGCGTGGCCGGGTCCCACGTGAGCGTGCGCCCGCCGACGGCCATCGACAGGTTGGCGAGGATGCTCGACGCGGTCGAGATGTGGCCTTGTTCGACGTCGGCGACCGGGCGGCCCTTGACCGGGTCGGCGCGGTGCTCGCGGGCGGCGAGCCAGTTGCGCATCTGACCGCGGACGGCGCTCGAGGCGTCGCGGTCGCCGCCGCGGGCCTGCGTGTCCTCGTCCTCGGGGTACTTGTCGAGCTCGACGATGTTCTTGCCGGTCATCGTGGGCGTCTTCTCGACTTTGCCGCCCTTGCCGACGGGGAAGAACTCGTACTTCCCCACCGACGCCTTGAGCGTCCCCTTCTCGCCGTAGATGAACACGGCCCAGGGGTAATCCGGGTCCGGCGCGCTGCCCCACGTACGGTGTTCCCACGAGACGGTCAGCGGGTAGGGCTCGTCGAACTCGAACCGCGCGGACTGGGTGTCGGAGATGTTCGACTTACCGTCCTTCTGCACGAAGATGCCGCCGTTGGAGCTGATGCGCTTGGGCCACCCGAGGTCGAGCATCCACCGGGCGGTGTCGAGCATGTGGACGCACATGTCGCCGACGATGCCGTTGCCGTACTCCATGAACGTGCGCCACCAGCGCAGGTGGGGCAGGCCGGCGTAGTTGTCCGGCGGGCCGTCGAACGGGCGCATCGGCGCGGGGCCGGTCCACATCTCGTAGTCGAAGTAATCGGGCACGGCGTGCACGGGGTAATTCCCATTGGCCCGCATGTGGTAGTAGCAGCAGATGTCGACGTGCCCGACGCGGCCGAGCAGGCCGGGCTTGATGACCTGGTTGATCGCGTCGATCAGGTGGGGCGTGCTGCGGCGCTGTGTGCCGATCTGCACGGTGCGGTTCAGCTTGCGGGCGGTGTCGAGGATGGCCCTGCCCTCCATCACGTCGACGCTGATCGGCTTCTGCAGGTAGAGGTCGCACCCGGCCTCCATGGCGGCGATCGCGGTCAGCGCGTGCCAGTGGTCGGGCGTGCCGATCAGGCAGACGTCGAGGTCCTTCTCGGCGAGCATTTTTCGGTAGTCGCCATAGGTGCGGGGCTTCTTCTTACTCGCCTGCCGCCCGGCGACGATATCGGCCGCGAGAGACACCTGCTTCTGGTCCGGGTCGCACAGCGAGACGACTTCCACCGGCGAGACCTGGATCAGGCGGAGCAGGTCCACCTTGCCGTACCACCCGGTGCCGATCAGGCCGACGCGGAGCGGCTTGGCGTCGGCGGCGCGGACGTGCGGCGCGAAGGCGGCGGCGAGGGCGGCGGTGGCGGTCGTCTTGAGGAACGTGCGGCGGTCGAATGCCATGCGCGGTCTCCTGTGGGAAGGGGATGTGAGGCAGGCAATCTACCGGCACAGGGGCCGCGGGGGCAATCGCGCTACTCCGCGTCTTCGTATCGCGAGGGCACCGCGTACGCGCCGACGGCCGCCTCGGCGGCGCTGGCGGCGGCGGCGTGCGCGGGGTCGTGCGCGGCGGCCGCGGCGAGCAGGTTGCGCCAGACGATCGCCGCGCTGTACCGGCGGAACTTGGCGTCGGCCAGCTTGTTCGACAGGGCGACGTAACGTTCGGGGTCGCGGTCCGAATCCCCCTCGCGCAGGGCGCGCTCCCAGTCGTTGACCTGCCAGTCGAACTCGCCGACGGCTTTACGAGCGTCATCGGACCGGGCGAGGACGTCGGGCAGGTTGAGGTTTGCGCGGAGGGTCGGCATCACGAGGGCGCCCGGCGCGACTGAGGGGACGGAGAGCGCGTAGCCGGCGGCGAGGTCGGCGGCGGTGTATGGGCTGGTGAGTTGGAGCCCGAGATCCGGGGCGCCGAGGTAGAGAGTGCGGCCGTCGACGCTGGCGAGAAGAGCGTCGCCGACGCCGGGGAGGCCCCGGAGGAATGCGTCCACGCGCACCGGGTCGAGCAGTTCGGGGTTCAGGTCGTCGGTGAGCCCGTCGAACGCGCGGGAACGGTTGGAGCGCGCGATCGCGTCGGACAAGCGGTGCGCGAGGTCAGCTGGGCTGAGTCCGGGCGCGATCGTGTCGGTGAGGAGGCGCAGGCTGACGCGCCGGCGGGCGAGCAGTTCGGTGAGGGCGGTGGAGTTCATGAAACGTTCCTCTGTGGAACGGGCGGCGTCGACGCGATGCTCCGGCATCGTACTGCGCGCTTCGTCACGACGCGACGACGCGGGCTGGACCGTGAGGTCCTGCCCGCGTCGTCTATGAGCATCCGAAATACGTTTGCAGTTCGAAGCGCTCCCCGGCGGGCGGCGCTGTCGCTTGCCCTTCGGGTCGCGGCTAAACGGGGGATCCCGTGTCAGCCGTGCGTCAGACCTTCACCGCGCCCGTCCGCATCCCTGCGAACATCGCGTGCTGGCGGGCGACGGTGCCCAGGTGCTGCACGAGGTCCTGCAGGTCCCGCTCGGTCTTGAGCAGGGGGGCGAAGCGGGCGAGCCACTGCGCGACCGTCGGGTCGGGCTCGGCCCCGAGCACGCCGGTGGCGAGTTCGGCCGCCTCGGCGCAGGCGTTGGCGTAGTGGTCGGCCGGCGAACCCGCGTGCAGCGGCAGCGTCTGGGCGAGCGCGGTCAGGACGGTGCCGAGCTCGGCGGGCGCGACGCCCTCGAGCTGGACGGCGCCGGCGGTCGCCCAGACGCTGGTCAGCTCGGGCCGCGGCTGGCCCGCGGCGTCGCGGAAGCCGCCGGCGAGGTACTGGGCGGGGGACATCGCGAGGTACTGCTCGCGGGTGATCGTGGTGGTCGTGGTGGACATGGGATCGTTCCTTTGGAGTCGGGCGAACGGATTTCGTGGAAGAAAAGCAGCGGGGAAGCGGTTAGGCGGTGTAGACGTGGGTCATGTGGGTCCACCCGGCGATCGTCGGGATGATGTTACCCTTTTCCAGGTCGCTCGCCTTCACGTAAACCGTCTTCCCGCTCCACGGGTCGTGCGTGACGTACGTCTTGACCGGCTCGTTGAACACGCCCGTGACGGCGACGAAGTGCCCGCCGGACGCCGAGTCGCTGCTCGAGATCCGCAGCGCGCCCGGGATGCCGCGGGCCAGGTCGGCGTCGAGCTTGTCGAGCTCGGTCTTGCGGCCGGCGTCGGTCGTCACCTTCATGCCGGTGTACGTCAGGCCGGTCTGTTCCATCATCCACGGCAGCGCGTCCGTCAGGGCCATGCCCTTGCCGCCGGTCTTGCCGCGCTCGACGGCGAGGCCGGGGGTCGCGAGGCCCGGGTTTTCCAGGATCGCCTTCTGCTCGGTCGCCGTGCTGCTGTTGCCCGCGGGCTTGCCCAGCACGGGGCCGAGGATCTTTTCCCAGATCGTGGCGTTGGGCCGCGGGTCGACGGCGTGGATGTCGGTGTTGGCGGTGCGCATGTTCAGCGAGTAGATCGGGTCCATCTCGCCGCGCATGACCTGGGCGGTCGTCGGGGCGCACGTGTCGTTCCACTGCTGGGTCAGGCCGTCCGCGCCGTTCTTGTTCCCGGTCAGGCGGAGGTTCTGGTCCAGCCACTGGGCGGACTTCCCGCGGATCTGGTCGGCGAACCGGGTGATCTCGTCGACCGAGTGACCGGCGGCCATCGCCTTCTTCAGGTATTCGGCCTCGGGCGCCGACTTGGTCTTGCCCAGCAGGCCGACGAACCGGCCCATGTCGTACAACTCGAGCTTGGCGAACTCGGCGTCGTACCGCTGCTTCTGGAACGACCCGAGAATCGGGTTGCCCTTGAAGTCCGGGCGGTACAGGCCGACGACGTCGATCCGGGCCGCGACGCTGTCCGCGACGGGGAACCGCGACGCGACCATGTCCTCGTACTTCGGGAGCTTCAGGACGGTGTCGGCGATCTTGGTGTCGACCGGGATCGCCTTCGGGCCGATGGCGATGTTGCCGTAGTCGACGGTGACGTCGGCCTTGGGCGTGCCGCGGAGCACGTCGGTGACCTGGGCGGCCTTGAGCGCGGCCTGGGGCAGCGCCACCGTGAGGAGGAGCGGGGGCGGCGGCGTCGCCTTGATCGTGGCGGCGGCGGCGACGGTCGCCTTCGCCTGGGCGAAGACGGAGAGTCCGGAGGGGAGTCGCATGGCGCAGTTCCTTTCGTCCGGCCGGGGTGAGGCGGCCGGTAAGTGGCGTTTTGGATCAGTGACGAGGGATCGGGCGGTTATCCCCCCGTTCAGGCCGGCGTTGCAGCGGGCAACCGATTTCCCGCTAACCCCGCACGGGTTTCGGTGTCGTTCGACCGCGACCCCGCCCGGCCGCCCTCACGTTTGGCCCCGGACCCACCGATTGAGATACGGGGGGGTATCGCTAGAATCGTTCGTTTTCCCCCGGAGATAGCCCCCACCATGAACATCGCCCAAGCCGACCCGCAGATCGCCGAGCTGATTAAGAAGGAACAGGCCCGCCAAGAGACGACGCTGGAGTTGATCGCGTCGGAGAACCACGTCTCGACGGCGGTCATGGAGGCCGCCGGGTCGTGCCTGACCAACAAGTACGCCGAGGGCTACCCCGGCAAGCGCTACTACGGCGGGTGCGGGCTGTACGACGAGATCGAGAACCTCGCGATCGACCGCGCCAAGCAACTGTTCGGGTGCAACCACGCCAACGTGCAGCCGCACTCGGGGGCCAATGCCAACCTCGCCGCGTTCATGGCCATGATGAACCCCGGCGACCCGTTCGTCGGCATCAACCTCGCCAGCGGTGGGCACCTGACGCACGGCATGAAGCTCAACGCGTCGGCCATCTTCTACAAGCCCGACTTCTACGAGCTGGACCCGAAGACCGAGCAGATCGACTTCGACTCGGTCCGCCGCAAGTGCCAGGAGCACCGGCCCAAGGTGCTGATCTGTGGGTACAGCGCGTACCCGCGCACGATCGACTTCGCGCAGTTCCGCCAGATCGCCGACGAGGTGGGCGCGCTACTGATGGCGGACGTGGCACACATCGCCGGCCTGATCGTCGGCGGGGCCCACCCCAGCCCGTTCCCGCACGCACACGTCGTCACCACGACGACGCACAAGACCCTCCGCGGCCCGCGCGGCGGGCTGATCCTGACCAACGACGACGACCTCGCCAAGAAGGTCAACCAGAAGGTGTTCCCCGGCACCCAGGGCGGGCCGCTGATGCACATCATCGCCGCCAAGGCCGTCGCGTTCGGCGAAGACCTCAAGCCCGAGTTCAAGACGTACGCGGCCCAGGTCGTGAACAACGCCAAGGCGCTGGCGGCGGCGTTGCAGAAGCGCGGCTACCGCCTGCAGTCCGGCGGGACCGACAACCACCTGATGCTGGTGGACCTGCGGGCCCGCAACGCCGACTTCACCGGCGCCGACGCCGAGAAGGCCCTCGAGGCCGCCGGCATCATCTGCAACAAGAACGCCATCCTGAACGACCCGCGCCCGCCGGCGGTCACGAGCGGCGTGCGCCTGGGCACCCCCGCCGTCACCACGCGCGGCCTGAAGGAGGCGGACCTGGAGACGGTCGCCGACTTCATCGACCGCGCGCTGCTGGGCAAGGCCGACGCGGGCAAGCTGGAGACGATCCGGCGGGAAGTGGCGGAGTTCACGAGGAAGTTCCCGATGCCGCACTGATCGCGGGTCGTGCATGAAATGGAAACGAGAACCCACGGGAACGATCCCGTGGGTTTTCTCATTTCCGTAGGGTGGGCTCTGTGCACCGCTTGCACGGAGACGTTCGCGGCGCGTCATCCGGGTGCCATGCCCTCGCGAGCCGCCAAATGGTCGGGACGCGCCGCGGCGCCGTCGGCTCGCGTGGGCATGCCCCGGCGGCGCTCGACCTTGAAACGAGAACCGATCGAGCTTCGATTCTCGAAATCGA
>DATHXE010000345.1:0-3658 GCA_035459845.1 Tepidisphaeraceae bacterium
ATGGCCCAGGAAGACCCGGCGTACAAGGCGGCGCTCGCGAAGGCGATCGAGTCCCCCACGCCCACGGGCCCGAAGCGCGCCGGCACCGAGCCGGACGACAAGCCCAAGCCCGCGGTCGTCCCGCCCCCCGCCCCGGCGCCCGTCGCCGTCGTCGCGATCAAGACCGACAAGGTCGCCAAGGTGCGCGTGACGCAATACGCGGCCGCGTTCGCGGTGTCGGAAGACCACGCCGTCACCGCCGCCGCCCCGCTCGACGGCGCGATCGAGTTCGAACTGCAGACGCTCGAGGGCGCGAGCCTGAAGGCCACGGTCGTCCGCACCGACGCCAAGTCCGGGCTTGCGCTGCTCAAGATCACGCAGCCCGCGGGCTCGAAGCGAAAGCTGAACTTCCTACCGCTCGCCGACGCCGCGCCCTCCGCCGGCAGCGCCCTCGCCTGCGTCTGTTTCCCCACGGTCAACCTGTTCAACCCCGCCGCCGAGGCCCTCGTCGGCACCGCCCCCTCGGCCCCGAAGGACGCCACGTGGACCATCAAACTCCAGCGCCACCCCCGCCTGGCCGCGTCACCGCTGGTCGCCGCCGGCAAAGTCGTCGGCGCGGTCATGGCCCCGCGCGACGCGCTCCCCGAGTCCCTACCCGCAGTTTCGGTCGACGCGATCCGCGACCTGGTCGGCGCCGACGCCGGCCCGGCAACGTCACCCTACCTAGCCCGCGACCCCGCCAGCGCCCTGCTACAACTCGTCGCGACGCGCGAAGTCGCCAACCGGTAGGGTGGGCTCCGCCCACCGGCCTCGCGCACTTGCGCCGATTCCTCTTGTAGCCGCCGAGCTTGCTCGGCGCGTCCACGTGCGCATCACCAGGCGCGTCCCGTCCGATTCGCAGACGGCGCCTGACCTTACTGACCAAAATGCGATTCGGGCGCCCCTAGACGCGCCGGGCAAGCCCGGCGGCTACAAGAGGCATCGAGCGCCGCGCCCATCACCACGAATACTTCACCGTATACCCCACCCGCTTCTCCCCGCCCGCCGGCACGTCCACGCCGAACTCCACCGCCGACGCGCCCTTCCGCTCGTACTTGTCCTCCGCCTCGATCGTCCAGTTGTGCCACCGGTGCAGCGTCTCGCGGACGGCGACGCGCACGGCCTCCTTCTTGTGGTTCCGCACGACCACCTCGAACGTCTCGGCGATCGTCTTGCCGTTCTCGTCGTACTTGAACCCGGTCCGCTTGCGCTCGCCCACCAAGTCGAACGCCGAGCCGACGCGGACGCGCACCGTCTCGTCCCTGGGCGTGTGCTCGGTCGCGTCCTCGCCCACGAACTCCTGCGACCCGGCCGGGTCGGTCGGGTCGGCGTCGTCCAACTTGTAGACGCGCACGCGCCCCGCCGGCAGCGGCAGGCCCAGGCCCGCCTTCTCCGTGTTCGCCAGCTTCAGGTAGACGTCCACCTTCGTGTTCCCGGCCGGCGCGCGGTCGTCCGTGCGCGGCGTCGACCGGTAACCGTTGAATATCCGGCCCGCCCCGTCGAACTCGTACTCGCGCGTCACTGGCACGTTCGCCTTGTTCGGGAACAGCTCGATCTGCTTCGTCGCGTTGTTCGGCAGCGTCGTCGCCCGCCCGAGCGAGTACAGGTGGTACTCGAAGAACGGCCGCTGCCTCATGCCGCCGTCATCATCGCCCCCGCCGAACAACCCCCGGCCCGCCTGTTCCTGCTCGAGCCGCTGCACGTCCCCCGCGATCAGCTTCACCCGCGCCTCGGGAAACGACGCCCCCGACTCGTTCACCGCGCTCACCCACGCGCTCAGCTCCGCCGTCTTCTCATCCTTCGACAAAGTCAGCCCGTAATCCGCCCGCCAGGTGATCCCGGCGGTCTGATACGTCACCAGCACGTCGTGCGCGCCGGCCCGGTCGGTCTCCACCTTCCACACGAGCGTCGGCCGGGTCATCAGGCCCGTCTGCAACTCGAAGAACTTCACCTCCTGGATGTCCGCGTTGCGCGGGATGATCTGCACCGGCAACTGCTTGTTGTTCGTCTGCAGCACAAACTGGTCCGGCGTGAACGCCAGCAGCTTCCCCTCGATCGTGTCCGGGATGCGCGTCAGGTCCGCCGCGAGCGGCGTCTGCTTGCGGTTGATGATGATCGACCGCCCGACGTACTTGGCGAGCAGCTTGTCCGGGCTGACCAGGTCGTACTCGTAATTCTGCTCGAGCACGCGCGTCGAGCCCGGCGCCGTGAGCGACTTGAGCGCGACCGTCGTCGGGTCGATGTCGGCCGCGACGTCCGTAAACTTCACGACGTTCTGCCCGGCCTGGAGCTCGATCCGCCGGACCTCGCGCACGACCGCGAACCCCGGCAGCATCCGCCGATTCCCCTCCGCGTCCGTCGCCGGGCGGCTCGGGTCGAAATCCCCGCCGGCGTCCGTCGAGTAGATCGTCAACGAGTACTTGGAATTCGCGTTCGCCGGCGCGTCGTCGGCGACCGGCCCGCGCGGCACGTTCTTCGGCTCGGCGGGTTTGGGCTGGGCGAAAACGGCGCCGGTGAGCAGCACGCAAGCGAGCAGGGGGGCGAGGCGCATCGGGGACTCCTTCGTTAACCGGTTTATCGGCCGGTCGAAGGTAGCCCATGCGGAGGGGGAAGTCATCCGCTCGTCGCGTCCCCACCGTCATCCTGAGCGCAGCGAAGGATCTAGCCTCGGACGTCGAGCGCTTCTCTTCCACGCAGAGGAGCCTCGCAGATCGATGCTAGATCCTTCGGAGTACCTCAGGATGACGGGAATTCCGTTACAGTCACTTCTTCCCCTCCGCCACCACCAGCCCCATCCCCTCGATCGCGTCCCCCGGCGCGGAATTCTCCCGCGCGAACGAGATCATCTTCTTCACCTGGTCCGCCGCCGACTTCGGCCCCATGCCGCGCGCCAGCACGAGGTCCAAATACGCGAAGTCGACCACCGCGCTCCCGCCCCAGTCGGCCGGCTTGGTGAACCCGGAGATCGGGAACCGCCCGCCCGTCGCGTCGATGATCTTCTGCGGCAGCTCGCCCGACGCCACCGAACACGCCCCGAAGTGCAGCAGCTTCAATTCGCAGTCGCGCACGCACTCGATCAGCGTTTGCGCCCCGATCGTCTTCCCGTCGCACGTGAGCCCCTCCTTCGTCCCGTGGCTCGAGAAGTACAGGACGACCGGCTCGGCCACGAACTTCACGTCCTCGCACCACCGCCGCACGCTCGCCTCGTCGGTGATGAACCGGTGCCGCACCTGCACCCACGGCACCCGCGTGAAGTACGCCTTGAGCATCTCCCCGTACGAGTACTCGTGCCCCTCCATCCCGCGCTCCCACCGCGCCTCGAGCACGACCAGCCACACCACGCCCGGCTTGGGCACCGCGCGCGTCCCCTCCCACTTCCCCCCCACGCCCTTGCCCGGCCCGACGCCTGGGCCCGCCGTCTGTTGCCACGTCCCGGCGAACGTCTGCCCGTCCGCCGCCAGCGTGAACGTCCCCTCACCCTTCGCCCCGCCCGGCTCCTCGTACGTGAACTTTGCCGTCCGCCCGTCCACCTCGCCCGTCACCTTCGACCCGGCCCCCATCTGGTACGTCCCGCGCACGGCCTTCCCCTCCTGCATGATCCGCATCGCCCCGAAGTTGGTGCGCCAAAGCCCCGTGAACG
>DATHXE010000346.1:0-4865 GCA_035459845.1 Tepidisphaeraceae bacterium
GCCCGGAACCGAGAAGGCGCCGTGGCTCGGACTCCTGTTAGATCGTGGCCCCGGGTACGTGGTGGCTTTCGGCACCGTCGTCCCCGGAATGCTCCTGACCGGACAAGCCCTCATCGAACTGGGCGCGTTCAACTGGGCGCGCTCCTCAAAAAGGGAGCCCAGCGACTTGTCGCGGGATGAAGTTCGACCGGCGCACTTCGCGCACCGTACCTTCCCACACTGGGGCCTCTGGCTCTCCCTCCTTATCGGGCTCGCGATGGTCGCGTGGGTCGTCGTCGCGCGCACCCCCGTCACCAACTTCGTCCTCTGGACGAGCCTCGTGTTCCTCCTCGACCCGATCAACTACTGGCTCGGCCGGCCCGGCATGTTCCGCGACTGGGAGCGCGGCTGGTTCGGCCGAACGCTGGCCGCGTGCGCCGGCGGCCTGATCTGCGGCTTCCTCTGGGAGTTCTGGAACTACTGGGCCCTGACCAAGTGGACGTACCACCTGCCGTTTTTGGGGGCGACCGAGCAATATCGCTACTTCGAGATGCCCCTCGTCGGCTTGCTCGGATTCATCCCGTTCGGGATTGAGTGCTGGGTCATGTGGCAGTTCATGCGGGTGAAGCTGGACGGGCTCGCCGAGCCGCTCCCGTCGGACCGCGACCTGCTCTGATGGGAGGGCGAGGCTCCGCCCGAGCCGTTTCGCCCGCGAGTAACTCACGCCTTTACGCGGCGACCGCCGTAGACGCCGCCGGACACCCCTGCCGAAAATGCGGCTCGATGTGCCGTTTGGCCACCCCCTGAAAGTGCAGCGCCTTGAACCGCACGTCCCGCGCGCTGGCCAGGTGCCGCGCGTACGGCACTCGATCGTGATACCGGACGCGCTTGATCGTCCCGTCGTGCTCGAACCCCTCGGCCAAGTGGATGTTCGCGTCCCAGTACGAGTCGTCCTCGCGCACGCCCGTCATCTCCGCCACGCGCGACCGGTTCGCGTCGTAGATCGCCTTGAGCGCCACCATGTCGCTGACCCCTTCGCCCGTCTTTGAACGCCACGCGTAAATCGCGTCGAGCTTCGCGTCGGAATCGGCGGACGTGTACAGGTTCCAGATCCAATCGCACAACTCCTCGATCGCCCCCCGGCGGTTGACGAACATGTTGCCCGCGCACACGCCGCGCACCAGCGTCAGGTCGTAATCCCGCCACAGCCGCTGCTCGACGTTCACGTCCACGTACAAGAGCACGTCGGAGTCGACGTGCACGATCCGCTCGAGCGCGTTCGCGCGCATGAAGTCGCGCAGGATGAACCACCGCTGAAAGCAGAACAGCTCGTACGGCGCGCCGTTCGGACTCCGGTGCTTGTAGACCTTCGCCAACTCGGCCGCCTGCCCGGCAAACCCCGCCATGTCCGCGTGCGTCACGAACGGGAACTGGTCGTTCGTCCGGTCCCCCAGCAACACCACCGGCGACGCCAAACTCGCCAGCTTCGCCTGCGCGAGCGTGAACGGCAGGTAGGCGGAGTTCCCGCGGTGGATAAAGACGATCGGCAGCGGCTCGGGCGACGGGCGCATTGAACCGTTATCGGACGTGCGGGCCGACCTTCATGAACTCTCAAAACTCAGTCCAAAAAAGAACTGCGGCGCCCGAGTGGGCGCCGCAGCAACTCGATTCTCTTCTTCGCGGCTTTGCGGCCGACTACTTCGCCAGCTTCTCGCACTCCGCCCCGAACCACTCCACGCACTTGGCCATGTTCGACACCAGCGCGTGACCGTTGCCGGTCTCGTACTCGATGTTGAACGTCGGCTTGCCCGACTTCCCGCCCATCTTGCCCTTCTGCCGCTTCACCTCTTCCAGCACGGCCGCCACGTCGCCCTTGCCGGTGCCCCAGGGGACGTCCTTCGCGCCCTTCACGCCGAACTCGTTCAGGTCCTTGAAGTGGAACTCGAACACCCGGCCCTCGAGCGCCTTGAGCCCGTCCACCGGCTTCACGCCCGACCGCTGCCAGTGCCCGATGTCGGCGCACGCGCCGATCGTCGTCTGCCCGATCTCCCGGCCCTTGAGCGCCTCGAGCACCTTCTCCGGCTTGCCGTAGATGTTGGGCTCGGGGTGGTTGTGCAGCGCGAACTCGATCCCGACCTCCTTGCCGACCTTGTCCATCACGTCGAACTGCTTGGCGTTCGCCTCGGTGACGATCCGCTCGATGCCGAACGTCTTGGCCCACTCGGCCATCTTCTTCGCCCCCGCCTCGTCGGCCGGCACGCCCGCCACGCCGAACGACAGCACCTTGATCCCCGTCTCCTCGAGCTTCTTCTTGACCGCGGCGGTGGCCTCTTCGGACATGCCGGGGCCGAACTTGTCCTTGATGTCCTTCGAGATCACCTGCCCGGGGTAACACTCGACGTACAGGATGCCCAGCCCGTGCAGGGCGTCGAGGGCGTCGAGGAGCGAGCGGTCCCGCAGCGTGTACGCCTGCGACCCGAGCCGCCACCCGAGCTTCTCGGCCGCCTCGGCGGCCTTGAGCCCGATCGGCCGCGTCTTGGCGTAGTCGACCGGCGTGACGTTTTTCGGATCGGCAACGAGTTCCTTGGCCGGCTCGGCCGCAAACACCGCGGGGGCGGCAACAGCAAGAAGCGCGCTCAGAAATGCAATGCGTTTGGTCATGGTGGGGGATTGTGCGCACTAGGTACGCGGATGTCCACCCACCACGCTGCGCCTTCGTGTGCGCAGCACACCCGCTTGCGGGTTAGCGGTCCAACGCACCCTCGAATCCGCACGACCGCCGCCCCCCGTGGGTGTTCTTCACCATCCAGATTGACTTCAATTCCTCACCGGCGATCCTCACCCCGGGCGGCGCACGTGGGATGACGGTGCGCCCGCGCCCGCACCGATCCCCTGACCCGGAATGGCACGCCACGGATGGCCAGCCGCGCCGTACATCTCGACTACGCGCAAACGGGGGCGCACGCCCGTCGTTCCGCCGTCGCCCGGCGTTGGCTGGTTCGCGCGCTGTTGGCGGCGACGCTATTGCTCGCGGCGCGATTCGGCGTGATCGCGTTCGGTCACGCGCGGCTTATCCAAAGTCAGCAAGCGTGCCTGGCGCACCGACCGCAGACCGGCCAGACCGTCTATGACGCCGCCACCGGCATCAGCCTCGCCAATCCCGGCTGGACGCGCTTCTACGCCCTGCTCTCGCCCCCCGGGTCGCGCCATGCGGCGACGCTGTTCGTCGGCCCGATGCGCCGCGCGGAGGGGCCGGTACGCCTGGTCGCGATCGAGACGACCGCCCCCCTGCCCAACCCCGACGGCAGCCGGTCGACGGCGGGGCTGTCGCTCACCGCGACGGTGATCGAGCCGGGCGGGGCGTGGCACCGGCCACGGCTACTGTCGGATCGCGCGTGGGTGGTGCCGTCGCCGGACGCGCCCGCGGCGACGTTCCTCGCGGGAAAGGTCGACCGGCAAAACGCGGCGCACGTGACGATCCTGGCGCAGTCGGGCAAGCAGCCGCTGACCGTCGACGCGTACCTCGGCGAGGACGATCGGGTCACATTTGAACTGCGCCGCGAGTCGCTGGGCGCCCGTTGGTGACTCACATCTCCCCCGCCATCATCGCGCGGTCCTCCGCATCCTGACAGCTCGCGGGTGACGTCGCGGCGCGCCCGAACCTCGCGATGAGCGGGGCGGACAGCGCCGAGAACGCCATCATCCCGCCGACGACGGCGAACGGCAGGACGTAGCTCGCCGGCGAGCCGGCGGCGTCGCCCATGCGATCCGTCCACCCCGACATGAACCACGGGGCCGTCGCGCCCAGCGTGCCGGCCAGCGACAGGAACACACCGATCACCCGGCCGCGCAGGTCCGGGTCGACGCGCTCGAGCATGGCGGCGTCGCCGAGCGCGAAGCTGCAGAGCGAACACGTCTGGAACGCCATGAGGACGAGCAGCGTCGCGCCCGGGCCGGCGTGGGGCAACAGCGCGACGATTGCCCCGCCCGTCACGAGCGACGCGACGAGTACCGGCAACCGGCGCCGGCGCGGGCTGAACCAGACGACGATCGGGTTGATCACGATGCTCGAGAGCATCATCACGCCCAGGATCAGGCCGGTCTCGGCCTCGGTACGATTCTGGGCCTTGAGCAGGAAGATCGCCGCGAGCGTCGTGGCGGCCTGTGAGGCGAAGTCGCGCCACCCGAGCACCGCGGCGGCGGCGAGGACGCGGTTGCGCGTGACGGCGCCGAGCGGGCGGTGCACGCGCGGCTCGGTGACGGGCCCGTCGATGCCGCGCCGGCGGCGCACCTCGCGGGCGACGAGCCAGAAAATGACGCCGGTGATCACGCCCGCCGCGCCGACCTCGATCAGCGGGCGCTCCCACCCGGCCTCAGCCGCCCGCCAACCGGCGTAACGCGGCCCGAAGAAGAACCCCACGCCCGCCCCGATCCCGACGATCCCGATGGTCATCCCTGGGTTGCGCGGGTAGTGGGCGGTCGCCAGCGCGTTGGCGGCCGGGTGGAAGATCGTCCCGAACACGCCCGCCACCACGCCAAGCGCCAGGATGACGGCGTAATGGTGCGTCAGGCCCATCGCGAGAATCGCGGCGGAGTTCCCGATCAGTCCGACGGCCAATAGCATTTTGCGGTCGAATCGGTCGGACAGCACGCCGGCGAAATAGCTCAGGCCGAAGTAGGTCACGTAGTACGCGGCGACGACCAGCGCGACCGACTTGACGCCGGGCAGGTGCAGCGAGTCCCTGACCATCAGGTACAGCGGGACCAGGAGCATCTGCAGCGCGTGGGTGAACGCGTGCAAAAGCGTGATCAGGCCGACGGTGAGGGCGGGCCGGTCGTCCTGGTCGACGGCGGACTCGTAGGGAAACACGGGCGACTGCGCAGAC
>DATHXE010000347.1:0-1708 GCA_035459845.1 Tepidisphaeraceae bacterium
GCAATCCCCCGAACCTCAGCCGTTACAATTCGCCGATATGCGAGCCCGCAACTTCCATGTCGCCTGGACCCTGGTCGCCCTCAACTGGTTCGGCGGAATGTGCCCGGCCGCCACGCACACCGAGGGCGACGGCCGCCATACCGTCACCTGGGACGCCGGCGGCACCCCCCCGGCCAAGTGTGAGTTGGTCCTCACGACCCGCCCGGGCGCCGCGCTGATCGAGCGGCTTTCGATCTCCGGCACGGACGTCCTGCGCGGCGCCGATATCGAGTTCGCCGTTACGGTCGGGTCGCGGAAACCGGCGCTGCATACCGAGCCCTTCCGGTACGTGTTCTTCGACAAGCCGGCCGGCCGCGAACACAAGCGGCACGTCGCCTCCCTCGCGCGCGAGCCCGCGCGCGTCGAGATACCGGGCGGCGGCCGGCAGTTAGCGGTGCGCGTCGGCAAGATGACCGCCGGGCCGTTTGGCGGTGACCTGATCCTCCGCGTGTACGACGGCTGCCCGCTCGTCCACGTGACCGCCGAGCTCACGCCCGTCGGGGAGAACCTCGCCTACATCTACGACGCCCAGGTCGTCGGCGGCGGGGTCGAGCGCGTCGCGTGGGAAGAGCTGGGCATCAAAGACGAGAAACCGCGCCTGGTGCGCGCGGACAAGATGCCCGCGGCAGGCACGCCCGTCGCGGTCCGCTGGCGGACGATCGTCGGCGAGCGGGGTGGCGGCAGCGTCGCCGTCTTCCCGCCGCCCCACGCGTTCTTCTTCCCCCGCGACCGTACGGACAACTTCAAGTTCGCCCAGTACGGCGACGACCGCTTCGGCCTCCGCCAGGACCCGGCCGGCGGCGGGGCGTTCGTCCCGTGGATCGACGCGCCGAACGGGAAGGCCCAGCGGATGGGCCTGTTCCTCCTGCCCAGCCCGACCGACGCCGCCCGCGCGATCGAGCGGGTCAAGCGATACACCCGCGGCGACCGCTTCGCCGACGTCCCGGGTTACCGTACGTTCACGTCGCACTACCACTCGCGGCTCGCCGTCGGCGAAATGGCCGGCAAGTCGCCCACGGCGGAGTTGGCTCGCGTGTTCAAGGCGATGAACGTCAACATCGTCCACCTCGCTGAGTTCCACGGCGACGGGCACTGGAATCACCCCGGCGACGTCCGCCTGAACGAAATGAAGGCGATGTTCGACTTATGCAAGGCCCACTCCGACAGCGACCTGCTCCTGGTGCCCGGAGAGGAGGGCATCCGATACATGGCCCACCCGTGGCCGCCCGAGCCCAAGATCCACCCGGGGCACTGGATGTACCTGTTTCCGAAGCCGGTCTACCTCACGTGGGTGCGCGGCGAAGGCCAGCCGCTTTCGGAGGACCTTCCGGGCTACGGTAAGGTCTGGCACGTCGGCAGTCGCGACGACATGCTCGCGGTCCTCCGGGCCGAGCGTGGCATGGGTTGGACCACGCACCCGCGGATCAAGGCCAGTTTCAAGACACCGGACGCGTTCAAGGACCAGCCGTGGTTCGGCGAATTGTGGCTCGGCGGGGCGTGGAAGGCGATGCCGGCGGACCTGTCCGACGACCGCCTCGGCCGGCGCTGCCTCGACCTGCTCGACGACATGCTCAACTGGTCGGTCACCGGCGGCTACCCGCTCCGCCGGCTGCCCGGCGAGGTCGACGTGTTCGAGATCGACCGCACGCACGAGTTGTACGGGCACATG
>DATHXE010000348.1:0-3680 GCA_035459845.1 Tepidisphaeraceae bacterium
CCGCATTTAATCTGGAGATGCCCGCGCGCGAACGGTGGCCGGAGCCCACCCTACGCGTTCACTCCACCGCCGCCGCCGGCCGCCCCAGCAGGACCCGCGTCCCGTGGAACACCGCCGACACCAGCACGACCAGCGCCGCGATCCGGTGCGTGTTCAGCAGCACGATCTGCCCGTCCGACCCGAACCACGTCATCATGCCGAGCATCGCCGTCGCGATCGTCACGAACCCGGCCGCCACCGTCACCCAGAACGCGAGCTTCTCGCCCGGGTAAAACCGCTCGCCCAGCGCCGCGCTCTCGCCCGCCCGCTCCCCGCGGAACTGGCTCTGCTCGGCCCACATCAGCGCCAAAATCGTCAGGCACACCGCGTAGGGCGGCGCGACGCTCATGTGCACGATCAGCATCCACCGGTGCATGTGTTCGCCGACCGCGATCATGCCGAAGCTCGACACGGCCATCAGCAACACGCACCCGAGGAACCCGAGGTACACGAGCCCTTCGAACCCGCGCAGGCGCGCCCCGGGCAGCGCCTTTCGCTTGGGGCGCACGACCGCGTAGTCGATTAGCGCGAGCCACACCGCGAGCACGATGCCGATGTACGTCAGGATGCGGATGGTCGTCATGACAGTTTGGACCGAGATGAGTTTTGTTAGTCGCTAAGCCGCGAGCGGCGGTCGTTATTTCCGCCGCCCGATGCGCGACACGGCGCGGGTGCCGTAGTTCAGGAGGACGAGCCCCAGGACGATCGCGCACGCGTACCCGGTGAAGACCAGGATCGGCCGCATCGGGTAGGTCGCCGCGAACGCCGCAAGCGCGCCCATCGTGTCGCCGCGCACCGCGTGCATCGGCTGGGTCACGCTCGCCGCCGGGATGACGGACGCGCTCGACACGGTCGAGTCGAACAGCGGGGCCCCGGACGCGTGGCAGTCCGTGCACCCGCGCGCCCCGAGCGACTGCTGCGCCCCGCGCACGTCGTGCGCCAGCGCCCACGCGTAAGGTTTGGCCGCCGCGTTGTCGAACGACTCGAGCGACTTCCCGTCCTTGCTCCGCCGGTACGCCTTCCCGCCCGTCACGTAAACCGGCTCGCCCGTGTGGTACGCGGGAACGGCCGGCCCTGCCGCCGTCTGCGTCGTCGCAGGCTTGGTCGTCGCACCCTGCGTCGCCGCGGGCACGGTCGCCGCCGGAGCAGCCAGCTTCGGCTCGGGCGCCGGCGGCTGGTACGCCGCGATCTTCTCCAGCGCCTGGATGATCTTGTCCTTCTCCAGCGGCTTGTGCTCTTCGACTTCCTTCGCGTCCGGCGCGTCCTCGAACAGTTTTCGGGCCGCGCTCTTGCCCACCGCCGCCAGCACCAGTTCCGGCGTCATCGGCGTAATCGTGTCGCCGTTGAGCCGCCCCCAGAAGCTCGGGTACAGCACCTTGTGCGGCGTGATCTTCGCGTCCTTCGCGTCGTCCGCCGCCGGCTTCCCCGCCTTGTCCACCCGCAGGAACACCGGCTGCTGGATGATCGGCGACGCATCGTCCACGTGCCGGTGGTGCGGCAGGCCCAGGCGGTGCGCCAGCGACGTCTGCACCATCGTCGTCGCGTCGTCCGGGTATGGCCCCGAGTGGCACGCCGTGCACGAGATCTTGTCGAAGTGGAGCGTCGGAAGCCCCTTGTGTTGCGGCCGCGGCGCAGCCACGCGCCCGCCCAGGTTCTCCGGCTTTCCGTGCGGCTCGACCGCGGGCAGACCTGCCTGCGGGGTCGTCCCCGCCGGGCCGTCCGTCCCGTAGTGACACCCGACGCAGGACAGCGTCGTGATCGTCTTGTCGACCTTGTCCGCCCCGTACGCCGCCACGCGGTCGGCGTACTCCCCCTCGTACCCCCGCGTCGTCATGTGGTCGGCCCCGTTGCGGTGGCAGTCGACGCACAGCATCCCCTTGAGGATGTGGATGTCGCGGTCGTGCCGGAAGCGGTTCTCAAGGTTCTGCCGGAACGCCACTCCGCCCTTGGCCGGCTTGGGCGCGATCGCGTCTCCCGCGGGCGCCGCCGGACCGCCGTGCGCGTCGCCCCCCGGCAGCGGCCCGCTTCCTACGCTCGTATGGCAGTAGTAACACCGTTCGTTCGGGATCCGCCGCTCGACGTTGAACAGCACCTTGTTCTCCGCGTCGAACCGCCCCCGGTCGAACGCGATCTTCGGCGCCGGCCGCGCGTTCGGGTCCGCCGGGTCCCAGTTGTCCTTCAGCTTGACCGCCTGCCCGATCACCTTTCCCAGCCCCGCCGCGTACGTGCTGGCCCACTTGAAGTTCTGCACCTCGTCGTTGACCTGCAAGTACCGGTCGACCGGGTCGTAACCGTTGTCGGTCGTGTGGCACACCAGGCAGTCGAACTCGAACTTGCCCGACATCCGGAACCGCAGGTCGTCGCTCTTGAGCAGCGCGTCCCCGCCCGGCAAGTGCCGGCCGAAGTTGAGCGCGAACTTGAAGTCGCTCAGCCCCACGTCGTGCGGGTGGTGCGTCCCGTCCCACTTCCGGTACGACAGCGGCAACTGCGTCCGCGTCTGCACGTCCGCCAGGATCCACGGCTCGCCCGGCCGGCCCTTCGGGGCCCGCGGGTCCGACGCGTTCGAGTGCCACCCGGTCAGCATCGTGTCCTTGTCCGAGTGACACTTCCCGCACGTCGCGTACTGCGACATCGGCTTCCCCGGGTCCTCGCCCAGCGCCTTGCCGTCCGGTCCGACCTTCGGCGGGTTGATCGCGTTCCCCTCCTCGTCCCGCAGGTAGATCTTGTGAACGAACGGCGCGTTGCTGAACGTCCGCTCCGGCGGGAGCGCCGCCTCCGCCCCCATCGCGCGCCGCGCGACCCCCCAACCGGTCACGAGGACGGCGACGACGATCAGGACGCCCGGGGCGACACGGCGGCGGCTTCGCGGCGGCTTGCGCATCATGGTTGCGCCGATTGTGCGACAACTCGCGCGCGCCGGCAAGTGACGTTGCGGGCATTGCCACATTTGATAGCGCGGGTGTGTCGCCGAGCGCCACCGTCAAGGCTCCGCGTGTCATCTGCCGCCGCACGTTTACCCCTATTTGCCCCGACCCGCTATGATCGCCGCGGATGCCCCGGGCCGCCCTCCTCATCACGCTCTGTCTGATCGCCGGTTGTGCCCCCAAGGCAGTCGTTCCCGTCGGCGCGCCCGACACCGCGCTCGCCCGACAACAGAACGACCTCGCGTTCGACCTGATCGGCAAGGGCAAGTACCTCGAGGCCCTGCCCCTCCTCGAGCGCGCCATCAACGCCGACCCGTACTACGGCCCCGCCCACAACAACCTCGGCATCGTCTACTACCACACCGACTCGCTCGCCAACGCCGGCCGGTCGTTCGAAACCGCCCTCCGGAACATGCCCAACCAGCCGGACGCGCGGAACAACCTCGGTCTGGTCTTCGAGCGCCTGAACCGGCCCGCCGACGCCGCCACCGAATACGAGCGCGCCCGCCGGCTCGCCCCCGAGAACCCCGAGTACCTCGCCAACCTCTGCCGCGCCCGGTACAAGCTCGACCCGCGCGACCCCGGCCTCACCCCGCTCCTCCGCGAGCTCGTCGCCAAGACCCCCAGCCCCGAGTGGCGCGCCTGGGCCGAGCTCCACCTCCTCCGCCTCGCCGCCCGGCCGCCGGAAGACACCGCCACCCGCCCGACGCCGCCGGC
>DATHXE010000349.1:0-10264 GCA_035459845.1 Tepidisphaeraceae bacterium
CCTTGGCAACTGGGACAAGCTCCTCGAAGAGTTCGGCCTGGGCGGCGTCAAGGGCGTTGCCGAGAAGACCGTCATCGAGGACAAGCAGTTCGTCACGCGCACGCTCGTCCGCCTCGACGGCCCGCCCAAGGGCCTGCTCCAGCTCGCCGCCACACCCGCCGTCGACGACGCCATGCTCAAGGTCGTCCCCGCCGACGCCATGGCCGTCGCCGCCGCCCGCCTCGACCTCGCCAAGCTGTACGACCAGATCAAGGCGTCGGCGATCACCGTCGCCGGCAACGACGCCAAGGAAGGATTCCAGCAGATCGAGCAGGGGGCCGAGGCCATGGGCCTGCCCGTCAAGGACCTGCTCGGCCCGATCGGCGACCAGTGGGTCCTCTACAACGCCCAGTCCAACGGCGGGTTCGCCCTCACCGGCTGGACCCTCGTCGGCACGATCCGCGACGGCGAGAAGTTCGGTAAGGCCCTCCGCGCCGTCCGTACCCTCGTCACCCGCGGCGCCGGCGAGCACGGCGTGAAGATCCGCACCGTCAAGGCCGACGCCGCCACCATCGAGTTCATCGAGACCGGCCGCTTCGACATGCCGTTCCCCCTCGCCTGGGCCGTCGTCGGCGACAAGTTCGTCGTCGCCCTCTACCCCCAGCTCGTCGAGGACGCGATCCAGCAACTCGCCAAGCCCGACAAGTCGATCCTCGACAACCCCGCCTTCGCCGCCACGCGCCAACGCGTCGGCGCCACCGGCCCGCTCGTCTACCTGTCCGGGCCCGACGTCGTCAGCAACCTTTACCCCGTCGGCCTCTTCGTCGTGCAGCTCTTCTCCGCAATGGGCGGGTTCGACCACGACGAGCACAACGCGGACGTGTCCCCCGCCGACCTCATCCCGTCCATGAAACGCCTCACCGAGTACGTCGGCCACGACGCCCTCTCGATCAAGACCACGCCCGACGGCCTGCTCAAAACCCGCACCGTCGGCAACCCGCTCCTGTCTCCCCTGGCGTGGGTCGACTCGCCCGTCCTCTGGCTTGCGCTGGGCATCCCCGGCATGCAGGCTTCCGACGAGGCCGCCGACCAGACCAAGTCGCTCGCCAACCTCCGCCAGATCGGCCAGTCGATCATGATGCACGCCGCCGACAACAAGGGCCTGTTCCCCGCCGACCTCGCCGCCCTGAAGAAGACCCAGGACATCCCGGACGACGTGATCAAGTCGCCCTTCGGCCCCGCCAAGAACGGCCCCGACTACGTCTACCTCCACTTCGCCGGCCTATCGAACAAGGTCGGCGCCGAGATCATGATCGCCTACGACGCCGCCGCCCTGGAACAGGCCGACGGCACCGCCGTCCTGTTCGGCGACGGCCACGTCGAGTGGATGGCCCCCGACGCCTTCCGCGCCGGCCTCGCCGAGTCCAAGAAAAAGGCCGCCCTCCAGAACGCCGCGCCGTAACCCGCGCAATCGCGCGGCCGTCATCCTGAGGTACTCCGAAGGATCTAGCCCCGGACTTCGAGGCCCATTCGACGTTGGCGGGAAGTCCTTAATAATTCGTAGCGAGATCCTTCGGAGTACCTCAGGACGACGGGCGCGGACCCGCGCTAAGGCGCACCCTCCCCCGTGCCGATAACCTCTCCGTACCCATGCCCCGCCTCCTCGACTTCTTCCGCCGCGCCAAGTTCTCCGACGACCCCGTCGTCACCCTCTTCCATTATGCCGCCGGCCGCATGGCCGACTGGGCCAACGGGTCCGACGGAAAGGTCATCTGGACCAACCGCACCCACCGCGGCGTCCAGTGGCTCCACAAGGTCGAGTTCCCCCGCAAGCAGAAGCGCTACATCTTCGCGCCCCAGTTCACCATCAAGTACAACACCGCCTTCGAAGAGGTCCTCCGCGCCTGCGCCGAGTCCGGCATGGCCAAGGAGAACAAGACCTGGATCGTCGAGGGCTACATCCGCGGCATGGTCAACCTGAACAAACTCGGGTTCGCCCACTCGTGGGAGGCCTGGACCGACGGCAAGCTCGTCGGCGGGTGCTTCGGCGTCCAACTCGGCTCCCTCATGACGTGCGACTCGATGTTCTACCGCACGTCCAACGCGTCCAAGGCCGCCTACGGCCAGACCCTGGTGCGCCTCCAGGAGCGCGGCTTCAAGCTCGTCGACACCAACGGCGTCGCCAAGCACCAGGTCAACTACGGCGAAGAGTGGATGCCCCAGTGGCAGTACGAAGGCCTGCTGCAGTCGTGCATGAACGACCGCCCGACGCTCGCGGACGGTCTTGAGTGCCCCACGATCCCCGCCAGCGTCCGCGCCATGCTCCCCGTCGCCCGCCTCACCGGCAAGGTCGGCCGCAAGCTGCGCCGCCAACCAGCCCCGACCCCGCCGCCCGCCACCGAGCCCGAAGGCGGCGAATCCGCCGGCCCCACTGCCGGCGACGGCAAAACGCAATCCGCCTCCGCGGCCTGACGTAGAGCGGGCTCCGCCCACCGCGCCCGCGCAACGGGCCCGATCGTCTCCACGCCGACCCGCGCAAGCGTTTCCTTCCTACGCAAACAAAAAGGCGACGCGACCCGGGAGTCACGACGCCTCTTGATTGCACACAACGGATCACGGACGAACTACTTCTTCTTCGAATCCGCCGGCCACTCCCACAGCGGCGAAAACGGCTCGAGTTCCGGCGGACGCCCGGTCGGGGGTTGGACGATCGGCGGCTGCACGACCGGCGGCGGATTCCCCGGCCCACGCCATTCCCACCGGCCCTGCGTCACCTGGATCGTCCGCGCCTGCGTCGTCCAACGGCCGGGCACCCACACCTGCCGCGGCGTCGACGACCAATAGCCGGGCGTGATCACGACCCATTCCTGCCGCTCGACCCACTGCCCGCCGTCCCAGTAGCGCACCGTTCGCCAGCCCGCGGTCTCCGGCACCCAGGCCCGCTCGTACGTGATCTCGAAATGCCCCTCTTGCCAGATGCGCTCGTGCACCGTCTGGTACGTGGGCGGCACCCAGACCCACCCGTTCCCCGGCCACGGCGGGACCGGCTCGGGCAGCGGAACCGGGATCGGCCTTGGGCGCGGGTTCGGCATCAGTCCCGACGCGGGCGCGGCCAGCAGCGCCAACGCGAGTCCGGCGCTGGCAACGATCGTCAAGGCACGGCGCGAGTTCATGCGGACCTCCAAAGGGGTTGGACGTCCCGTCCCTCGAAAAGTTTCCCCCCGGAAAGCCCACGGAACTTCGTCCATGGGTTCCCTCCGTTTTACGACTCCCGGTGCGCCTCGAGCGGGTTCTGCTGCGTGAAACCGTTGACCTTGTACCCCGCCTTGGTGACCGCGGCCGTGAGTTGCTTGGGCGTGACTTTCGCCGGGTCGAACAGGACCGACGCCTGCTTGGACGGGAAATCGACCTCGACCTCGTGCACCCCCGGCAGCGCGCCCACGGTCTTCTGGATCGCGACCTCGCACTTGTGACAGTGCATGCCGTCGACCTTGATGAGAAGGAGCCGGTCGTTGCCTACGTCATGCGCCATGTCAGTTCCTCCGCCGGACGTAATCCGCGCGCGTCAACCGCCGTGATCGATCCGTCCGCGTGTGCCCGAACGCGTCCGCCCCCCGTCGCCACGGATGAGTTTACCCCGGCCGTAGCGACACGTTCATCACTATTGTTTCATAGGCGGCTCATTCTGCCAAGGCAAATCACCCCGCCGCAATGACGCGACGAAGCGGGCACGGCTGGTGCTATAGGTGCAGTGTTCGGGGGTGGCTTGTCTCGTCGCGAATGTATCGCGCCGGTCGTGCAACCCGAGTGTCGAGCGCGCCCTACCTGCGGAACATGGATGACCAGCCGATCATCGTGATCGCGGACAGATGATCCCCCATGATCGCCTTCATGATCTGTCCCAGGAACGCTTGGAAGGGCGGCAGCATGATCAACAGGAAGTAGCCGAAGAACAGTGCCGTACTGACGGGCGGCGTGGTCAGCTTTTCCCGAAGGTCGGGGCGCAGGTAGGGCGCGATGATCCCGAACCCGTCGAGGGGCGGGATCGGGATGAGGTTCAGGATCACGCAGAACAGTTGCAGAAAGCACGTGGCGGCGACAAACCGCTGGGCCGTGGTCCAATTCAAATAGTCGTAGAGGTCGATCCACCCGCTGGACGGCAGCAGGGGGATCGCAAGGAGGCCGAAGAGGATCAAGTTCATCGCGGGCCCGGCGGCAGACACCGCGGTGTCCCACCCGCGCGAGCGGAGCAGCTCCCGGCGGACGTACGTGACCCCGCCGGGCAGGGGGATCCCGCCGATCATCAGGAAGATCACCGGGATCAGGATCGACCCGAACGGGTCGACGTACTGGAGCGGGTTGAGCGTGAGTCCGCCGCGCTCGCGGATCGTGTAATCCCCGCCCCAGAACGCGACCACGCCGTGTGCCAACTCGTGGAGCGTGACCGCCATGACCCAGCCGATCAGCACGGCCCAGAACACGGGATCCTGGAAGTCGACGCGGGCGAGGAAGGGCATGGTGCGGGAGGGTAGAGGGGAGGCCGGGGGAAGTCCAATGACCGGTCAATCCTCCATGGTTCATTGTCAATGACGAGTCGAGGGGCGCGGCCGTTGCGCGTTGCAGCGATGGACCATGGACAATTGACCATGGACACGCGGCACCAACTTGCCGCAACCTGACCGATCCCCTACCCTTCCCTCGTCATGCTCGTCTTGATCGACAACTACGACTCGTTCACCTACAACCTGGTGCAGAAACTCGGGGAGGTCTCGCCGGGGGTCGAGATGCGGGTCTTCCGCAACGACAAGGTGACGGTCGACGAGGTGGCCGACCTCAAGCCCACGCACGTCGTGATCTCGCCCGGCCCGTGCACGCCCAAAGAGGGCGGCGTGTCGAACGACATGATCCGCCACTTCGGCCCGAAGATCCCCACCCTGGGCGTCTGCCTGGGCCACCAGTGCATCGGGTTCACCGCCGGCGCGATCGTCGAGCGGGCCGCCAAGCTGATGCACGGCAAGACCGACCTGATCCACCACGACGGCCGGACGCTCTACGCCGGAATGCCCAACCCGTTCACCGCCACGCGCTACCACAGCCTGATCATCCGCACCGGCACGCTCCCGCCGGAGTACGAGATCAGTGCGTGGACCGCCGACAACGAGATCATGGGCGTCCGCCACAAGACCTGGCCCCTCGAGGGCGTGCAGTACCACCCCGAGAGCTTCCTGACCGAGCAGGGGGAGAAACTGCTCGCGAACTTCCTCAAGAAGTAAGAGGCTGTCGAAAATACCGCAGAGACGGAGAGGGCGCGGAGGGGCTCAGAGAAGGCGCACCATCACGATCAAATGCCCCCGCGGAACTCGGTGATCGGCACGAGTCGACCGTCCTCGCGCCGCAACAAGAACGCTAGGCGCGCCCGAGTAATCCCGCGAACCGGCGCTTCGGAATCGGGAAAACCCTCGGGCAGACGACTGCCGGCCGACACCGCTCCGACCGCGATTGACCGGCCCGCGCGCAACTCGCCAACCTCGTTGTCGTCCAGGATTCGCGACGGCGCCCACGACAGAATCTCGCGCGACGACACCGCCGCCGGCTCGCTCCCCGGCCCGGGATCGACGTACGGCCCGATCGCCGTACGGTGCAGCGCCGCCAGGTGCGCCCGGCATCCCAGCGCCCGGCCCAGGTCCCGCGCCAGCGCCCGGACGTAGTACCCGCCGCGCACGACCACCCGCAGCACGCTCGCGCGCGGCAAGTCGTGCGACACCCACTCCGCCGAGTGCAGGTAGACGCGCGACGGCGGCAACTCCACCGCCTCGCCCCGGTGCGCCTTCGCGTACGCCCGCTCGCCGCCCACCCGCTTGTTGCTCGTCGCCGGCGGGACCTGGTCGTGCCAGCCGACGAACGGTGCCATCGCGGCGTCCAGCCGCGCGCGCGTGAGCGACGCGGCGTCACCCGTCGCCACCGGTTGGCCGAGCAGGTCGCCGTTGTCCGTCTCGACGCCCCAGCGGATCGTCGCCTCGTACGTCTTGGGAATCGGGTGCAGGTACTCGAACAATTTGACCGCCGGACCGGTCAGCAGGACGAGCAACCCGTGGGCGAACGGGTCCAGCGCCCCGCCGTGCACGACCTTGGGTCGGTGGCGAGGGTCGGCCACGCGGGCGGCGTCGAGCGCCGCCTGGACGAGCGAGAAACTCGTCACGCCGACGGGCTTGTAAAGGAGGTAAAGGCCGGGGGGCATGGGCGGGGGGATCATAACCCCACGCCGATTCTCGTGGGCGCGACGCCTGCCCGCACTTACGCGATGCGTCGCCCGCCGGTATCCTCGATTCCCACGGAGGGTTTCACATGGCGCGTATCTCGTGGCCCGGTCTCGCAACGCTTCTCGCGACATGCCTCGTCGCGACCGCCGCGCACGCGGCCGTCAGCCCGCACATCGTCTTCGTCCTCGCCGACGACCTGGGTCTCGGCGACGTCGGCTGCTACGGCGGCACGAGCGCACCGACCCCGAATTTGGACAAGCTCGCAACGGAGGGCACGCGGTTCGCCCGGTACTACGTCGCCTCGCCCATCTGCTCGCCGTCGCGCGCGGCCCTGATCACCGGCCAATTTCCCGCCCGGTGGCGGCTGACGAGCTACCTGCAGACGCGCGCCGGCAACCGCGGGTGTGAGCAGGCGGACTTCCTCGACCCCGCCGCCCCGTCGCTCCCGCGGCAACTCAAGGCCGCCGGCTACGCGACCGCCCACTTCGGCAAGTGGCACCTGGGCGGCGGGCGCGACGTCGCCGACCCGCCCAAGTTTGCCGCCTACGGCTACGACGAGCACGCCGGCACCTACGAGAGCCCCGAGCCGCACCCCGACATCACCGCGACGAACTGGATCTGGTCCGACAAGGACAAGGTCAAACGGTGGGACCGGAGCGCGTTCTTCGTCGACAAGGCGCTCGACTTCGTCCGCCGGCAGAAGGCCGCAGGCCGGCCGGCGTTCGTCAACGTCTGGCTCGACGACCCGCACACGCCGTGGGTTCTGCAGGGCGGCGCGCCCAAGGGGGAGACCAAGCCGCCCAATCTCAAGGGCGTGTTGACCGAGATGGACCGGCAGGTCGGCCGGCTCGTCGACGGCCTGCTCGAGCTCGGCGTCGAGCGCGACACGCTGATCGTCTTCGCCAGCGACAACGGCCCGCTCCCGACCTTCGGCCAGTCGCGCACGGCCGGCCTGCGCGGCGCGAAACTCAGCCTGTACGAGGGCGGCGTCCGCGTCCCGCTGATCGTGCGGTGGCCGGGGCGCGTCCCGGCGAACCGCGTCGACAACGATTCGATCATCTCCGGCGTCGACTGGCTGCCGACGCTGTGCGCGATCGCCGGCGCGAAGGTGCCCGACGGATACAAGGCCGACGGCCAGGACGTGAGCACGGCGGTGCTCGCGGGCCAGGCCGTCGCGCGCACGGCGCCGCTCTTCTGGGAGTACGGGCGGAACGAGAAGTTCTTCGCCTTCCCCGGCGACAAGGCCAACCGCAGCCCGAATTTGGCCGCGCTCGACGGGCGGTGGAAATTCCTGGTGAACGCGGACGTGAGCGGCGCGGAGTTGTATGACCTGTCGGCCGACCCGAAGGAATCGACGAACCTGGCCGACCGCCAGACGGAGACCGCCGACCGGTTGTCTGCGGCGGTGCTCGCCTGGCGGCGGTCATTGCCCAAGTTGGAGGAGAAGCCATGAGAGTCCTGATTGCAACCGTCGTCGCGATCGCGTGCGCGTCCGCCCACGCCGCCGATCGGCCCAACGTCCTGCTCATCTGCGTCGACGACCTCAAGCCGAACGTCGGCTGCTACGGCGACACACTCGCCAAGACGCCCAACGTCGACCGCCTCGCCGCGCGCGGCATGGTCTTCGAGCGGGCCTACTGCAACCAGGCCGTCTGCTCTCCCTCGCGAAACTCGCTGATGCTCGGCCTGCGCCCGCAGACGATCGGCGTGTACGACCTGGGCACCAACTTCCGCAAGGCCGTGCCCGACGCCGTCACGCTCGCCCAGCACTTCCGGGCGGGCGGCTACCGGGCCGAGGCGATGGGCAAGATCTTCCACGTCGGCCACGGCAATAAGGAGGACGCCGCGTCGTGGAGTGTGCCACACTACCAGGCCAAGACCGTCCAGTACGCGCTGGCGGAAAACAAGGCGACCGAGACGCGCGAGGGGGCGCTGTTCGACAACAAGAACCCGGCGAACCTGCCGCGCGGGGCGGCGTACGAGTCGGCCGACGTGCCGGACGAGACGTACGGCGACGGCAAGATCGCCGCCGAAGCGATCGCGCGCCTGACCGCCGCCAAGGACAAGCCGGGCGAGCCGTTCTTCCTGGCCGTCGGGTTCCTCAAGCCGCACCTGCCGTTCTGCGCGCCGAAGAAGTACTGGGACCTGTACGACCGCGCGGCGTTCAAGCTGCCGACGGTCACCCAGCCGCCCGCCGGCGCGCCGCCTTACGCCCCCCAGTCCAGTGGCGAGCTCCGCCAGTACAAGGGCGTTCCCGACAAGGGCCCGATCCCCGCGGACATGGCGCGCGACCTGATCCACGGGTACCACGCCGCCACGAGCTACATGGACGCGCAGCTCGGCCGGGTGCTGGACGCGCTCGAATCGACCGGCCTGGCGAAGAACACGATCGTCGTCTTCTGGGGCGACCACGGCTGGCACCTGGGCGACCACGGCATGTGGTGCAAACATACGAACTACGAGCAGGCCGCGCGCATCCCCCTGCTGATCGCCGGCCCGGGCGTCGCGACCGGACGGGCGACCGCGTTCGTCGAGACGGTCGATTTGTACCCGACGCTCGCCGCGCTCGCGGGTCTGCCGGCGCCGAGGGGCCTCGACGGCGTGTCTCACGCGGCGGGTCTGAAGGACGGCAACGTAGTGGGCCGCGATTCGGTGACACACGTTTACCCCCGTGGCGAGCGGATCGGCCGGGCGATTCGCACCGAGCGATATCGCCTGGTCGAGTGGAAGAGGCCGGGCGAGCCCGCCGACAAGGCCGAGCTCGAACTGTACGACTACCAGGCCGACCCGGACGAGACGAAGAACGTCGCCGGCGAACAGACGGAAGTCGTCGCCAAGCTCCGCGAGATCCTGGCGCGGCAGCCCGAGGCGAAGCGGCAGTGGAAGCCGGCCGACGCGCCGGCCGCGGGCGGCGCGAATCCCGCCAAGCCCAAGGTCGACCGCGAGGAACTCTTCAAGCGCAAGGACAAGGACGGCGACGGCAAGTTGACCAAGGCCGAGTTCATGGCCAACCAGCCCGACCCCGACGGCGCGGCCCAGCGGTGGGTGACGTTCGACGCGGACAAGGACGGCACGCTCAGCAAGGACGAGTTCGTCGGCGCGGGGAAGAAGTAGGCCCGGACGATCGGCTTCCGGCGTCGCCGCGTCACGACCGGCGTTCGCGCTCCCACGCGGCCATCATGTCGGTGACGAGCACCCCTTCGACGCGGAAGTCGGCCAGGTCCGCGTCCGTGATCTCCACGCCGCGCAGGTTCACGTCGGACAATTTTGCGCCGGACAGGTTCACGTCGTGGAACACCGACCCGCGCAGGTTCACGTCTTCGAACCGCGCGCCGCCCAGGCAGACGTCGCGGAACGTCGAGCCGGTCAGCCGGCGGTTCTCGATCTCGAGCTTGCCGGGTTCGTCCGCCATTGCCCACGCTCCTTACGCACGGATCGCGAGGATCATCGCGACCGTCGCGCCGATTGCCGCCGCCGTCCGCACGTGGTTCCAGCGGGTCCAGCGCCGTTGGTAGTCTAGCCAAACGCGTTCGGCGTCCGGGCCGTCCGCGTCCACCCGCGCCAGGCGGTCGTTCAGCGGCACGTTGTACGCGACCGTCACGCCGAACGTGCCGACGACGTACAACCCCGCACCGCCGACCACCCACCAGCGGCCGGAGTCACCGAGCCAAACCGCCATCGCGGCCGCGACTGCCGACAGGATTGCCGTCCCCACGAATACGCCGAGGAACACCGGGTTGATGACGACCACGTCGATCGCCTGCATCGCGCGGATGCCCTCGGGCGGCCGGAGTCGTCCCAGGGCTCCCATGACGAACGACGAGAACGCGAAGAACGCGCCGCCGATGACGCCGGCGCCGGTCGCGGACACGATCACGAGCGTCGGGAGGAGCCAGTCCGTCATCGTCGGCATTGTAAGGCACGATTGATCCGCAGGCGTGACCGACACGATAGTCCGGCGGGCGTGCGATTAGGCCGGACGCGCATGTTCCGCTGCCGGCGGCGACGTCGCGTTCAGTGCCGCA
>DATHXE010000350.1:0-2426 GCA_035459845.1 Tepidisphaeraceae bacterium
GTGCGAGTGTCGGGCGGCGCAGGCGCATCTCGTCGGATGCCGCGCGGAGGGCGGTGGTCAGGCGCGGGTCAGTGACGGGTTGCATTCGGCGTACGGCGCGGGCGAGGCGGAGGCTCGCGAGGGCCGTGCGGGCGAGGAGCAGGAGCACGCCGGCGAGCCACGTCAGTAACAGGGCGCGTGCGATCGTGCGGCGGTTCGTAACCGGTTCAAACGATGGCTTGCCGGCTCCCGAGCCTCCGGATTGAACCGTGGGAGGTATGACGCTCGGCGCGATTTCGGAAATGCGAGGCGCGGTGACCGCGGACGCGCCGGGGATCGGTCGAACAGCGGACGTCGGCGCCGCGCCCTGCGTGGCGTTTTCGCGAGCGAGCGTTGGTCGAGCTCCGTCCCGCGACAAGTCGCTGGGCTCCCTTTGTTCACCTGCGGGCGCCGCGCCGAACGCCGGGCCCCAGTGGTGGGGAACGCCGACCAGCGGGGGCATCGCGAGGCGCGCGAGGACGAGGCCCCACAGGGCGAACCGCCACGCCGGGGAGACGCGCGGGCCGGCGAGGTAGAGCAGCACCGCGACGACCCCCGCCAGCGCCGCGGCCTGCCAGCCGGCGCGCAGCGCCCAGGCCGCCAGCGCGTCGGCCCACGCCCAATCCGTCCGCAAATCGGCGGTCATGGCTTGGCCTCCCGTTCGAGGACTTTCTTCAGGTCGTCGATGTCCTTGCGGCTCAGGTTGCCGGCCCGCACGAGGTGGACGAGTGCCGGCGTGACGGCCCCGTCGAATACGCGGCGGAGAAAGCTCTTGGCCTCGGCCCGGACGACCGCGTCGCGCGAGCAGGCGGGGCGGTAGAGGAACCGCCGGCCGTCGGCCTCGACTTTGGCAGCGCCCTTTTTCACAAGCCGGCCCAGCAGCGTCTTGACGGTGCCGGGAGCCCAGTTCCGCTCGACGGCGAGGGCGTCGACCACGTCTTGCGCCGCGGCCGACCCGCGGTCCCAGAGGACCTTCATCACGTCCCACTCGGCGTCCGAAATCTGCGGCAGCGACGGCATCGGCACGCGCCTTTCGTTTACAGGTGTAGACGTACGATAGCTACAGGTGTAAACGGTGGTCAAGGGAAAAATGTTGTTCGCCAGTTGTCAGTTGTCCCCGCGCCGCCGTCCAACCAATGGCCAACAATTGACCATGGACAATTGACAATTGACACCCGTCATTGACATCCCCCCACCGCGCCCCGACCCTTGCCCGCCCATGCGTTTGTTCATCGCCCTGTTCACCGCGATCCCGCTCGTCCTGATGTTCCTCGGGCTCACGACCGTCGCCCGGCAGCACCAGGCGGTCGCGTCGGCCGTCGCCACGCCGGCGACGATCGCCGGCCAACCCGGGTACTCGATCGCCTCGCGGCTCGAACGGGGCAAGCGCACGTCCAAGTACCAACTGCAGGTCGATTACCGTTACACCGTCAGCGGCACGACGTACGCGAGCGCCGCCGTGTTCCCGCACGTTACGCCGATCTCGTTCGCCCTGCCGGGCGACACGAAGCGACCGCCGCAGCTGCCCGGGATGCCGTCGAACCTGCCCGATACGGACGGGCCCGATGTCCTGACCGACAAGGCCGAGGCCGACCGGATCGTCGCCACGTTCGCGCCCGGGAAGCCGGCGACCGCGTGGTACGACCCGGCGAACCCGGCGCGCGCGTTCCTCGTCCGCCGGGTCGAGTTCACGCCGTACCTGCTCGTGCTCGGGCCGATGATCCACTTCTCGATCGGCCTGGGCCTGCTGGTCGGCGGGGCGGCGGCGCGGAACCGCCCGCGCGCGGGCCGGCCGATCCCGGCGAAGAACGGGTGGTTCGAACTGCCGGTCGGCCGGGCCATGGCGCGGCGGCGACGGCCGTGGGCGGTGATCGCGCTCGTGTGGTTCGCGGTGGGCGGGCCGGTCGCGGCCCACTATGCGTTCCTTACCGCCGGCGGGCCGTGGGACGCGCTCGCGCTGATCTGCGTGCCCGCGTACTTCGCCCTGGGCCTGGTCCCGGTCTTTGCCTGGGTCTACTACCGTCGCCTGACGAAGAATTTGCGGGATGCGCGGGTCTGGGTCGACGCCGAGTCGGCGTCCGTCGGTCGATCGTTCAAGGCCCGCGCCGAGCAGCTGTTCACCGCGCCGCTCCCGATCAAGGCGTACCAGCTCGGCCTGGTCTGCCTCGCCACGCACCGCACGACGTCGGGCGGGAAATCGCGGACGACTACCGGCGTGTGCTTCGAGCACTGGACGGAGGCGGAGTCGTTCGACGCGGCGCCGACGGCGCACCCGCTGACGGTCAAGGGGACGTTCAAGGTGCCGTACGACCAACCGCCGACGACGCCCAACGACCAGCGCGGGCTCCCGCGGCACCGGTGGGTCATGCGCGTCCGCGCGGCGATCCCGAATCACCCGGATTATCAGG
>DATHXE010000351.1:0-5591 GCA_035459845.1 Tepidisphaeraceae bacterium
CAGGCCGTCCGGGCAGGTCACGTCTCGCGTCACGGCGGCCCGGGCCGCAAGCGCCGCGCTCCCGCGCACCAGCTCGCCCAGGCGCCCGGTCACGACCGCCTGGGCGATCGCCAGGAGCATCCCGACGACCGCGGCGGCGGCGAAGATCAGCAGTACCCGCGGCCCCCCCACCCAGGCGCCGATCGCCATCATCAGCTTCACGTCGCCCCCGCCCATCGCCCCGATCGCCATCATGGCGAACGCGAGGCCGAACCCGACGCCCGCCCCGACCCACGCCTGCCCGGCCGTCACCGGGACGTACCCCAGCCCCGCCGCGAGCAGGCCGGCCACCGCGAGCGGCAGGGTCAGCCAGTTCGGGATCCGCCGGGCGCGCACGTCGACCGCGGCCGCCCACACGAGGGCGACCGCCAGCGGGACGAACGTGAGTAGCTCGCGGGTATGGGTCATCGGCTACGACTAGATGCTCGAGTTGACGCTGGTCCACCGGCCCAGGACCTTCGTCCCGACGGTCCCGATGATCGCGATCGCGACGACCACGATCAGGCCGAGGATCAGCGCGTACTCCAGGACTTCGCCCCCGCGATCGTCCCGGGCGACCCGGGCGGTGCGACGGCGAATCCCACGGATCAGGTGGAGTAAGTTCCGCATTGCGCAATACCCTCACGGACTTCGAGTTCACCCGCCGCACGCGCCGGCCGGAAAAGCCGACCGCCGCCGCCGGGCGCGGGCGCAAACCTTCGGGCCCGTCCGGGCGAGGACCTGCGTCCTGCCCGGCCGGGCCCCGAGGTTGCTCTCGAATCTTCTTCTTCCTTGCCCCGACACGCATCGGCCCCGGCGGCCGTCGAGAGGTCTCCCTCGAGGCCCGAGGCTCGCGCTCATCGTGTCGGACGTCCCGGCCGCGGCCCGTACCAGCGCCGCGCCCGCGCGCCCGACCCGCGAAGCACGACCCAAGTCACCCAGACTTAGATCGAGCTGTTGAGCGACGTCCAGCGGGCGAGAACCTTCGTGCCGACGGTGCCGATGACCGCGATCGCGGCGACCACGATCAGGCCGGCGATCAGCGCGTACTCGAGCACTTCGCCGCCCTTGTCATCCTTCATCAGCTTGACGAAAAGCTTCTTCATGACCGACTCCTTCACACTTGCGTCAACGACCCGTGGGGGCAACCGCCGCAACGAGGCACACGCCTCACCCGGGCCACTCGGCCCGGGATTCCACGCCCATGACAAGGAGTTGATCGTCGGGCCGGGGGGGGCACTTAAGCGCGCGGCGCAGATTCTGCCCCCTCTGACGGTGCGGCAAGCCTGAACGCCTGTGACGCCGCGACCGGGCAGACCCGTGTGGCCGATAATCCCCGCGATGGTGGCCGGCAAAACGGGAAACGACGAAGGACGAATGACGAAACGTTTCGTCATTCGTCCTTCAGATTTCGTCATTGATTCGAGATTCGAGTTTCGACCTTCGTCGTTTTCCGCTCATCCCTCGGCCTTGAACGGCCACGCCGGGTCGACCAGCGACGGCGCCGCGTCCGGGCCGGCTTTGAGCAGTTCGGTCTCCAGGAACGCCCGCCACCGCGCGTTGAGCGTCGGGTACCGCTTGAGGAACTCCTGCCACGCGGCCCAGTTCGCGCGGAGGGCGAACGTCTTCTCCGCGTGCCCCGCCGCCTGCCGGGCCAGCTCGTCGCGCTCCTTCGACGCGGCCTCGAGCTGCTTCTGGAGCTCGGCGACCTGCTTGGTCAGTTCCTCGTTCTTGGCCGCCAACTGGCTCTTGGTCTCCTGCGCGCTCTTGAGCGAGCCGATCGCGTCGTCGTACATCTTCTTAAGCACCTCGTACTTCGGCTGCTCCTGCGCGCCCGCCCGCGCGACCCCACCGCCCGCCAACCCCGCTTCGACCGCCACGACCGCGAACACCGCCAATACCGCCCGCGACATCCACGACCTCGACATACGCAATTCCTTTCAGCCAGCGCGACTGTGGGCATTCTACGGAATCGCGCGCCGGGGGGCTAGCGGGTTTGATGGGGGGCGGGGGAACGTGCCTCACTGAAGTGAGCACGCCGAACTTGGCGCGCGGGATGCGCCGAGGAGATTTCCGCACTATAATCGCGGCGCGTGGATCCGAACGACCCCACCCCGCTCCGCTTCCCCTGCCACTGCGGGCACCGCTTCGCGCTCCCGGCCGACCTCGCCGGCGACACGATCCAGTGCCCCGCCTGCGGCATCCTCAACGACATCCCGTCCCTCCAGGACCTCCGGTCGTACGACGCCGACGGCACCGTCCTGCTCCGCGACGACCCGTCGCCGCGCGCCGAGGCCAACCGCGTCGCAGACCTCGCCAAGACCTTCAGCCGGCGGACGGACAAAGACCTCCGCAATACTCGCGCCGACATGGCCGCCGTCGGTGCAGGCCCCCTTCAGGACACCGACGTGCCCGACGCGATCCCGCTCGCGCCCGGCGGGCCCTCCATGCCCAAGCCCAAGCGCGTCGCCCCCAAGTACGACCCGGAGACCGGCGAACTGGTGCGGGCGATCCCCGTCGCACCCCTCCCGGCCGGCACCGTGCCCGCGGACGCCATCCCCGTCGCCAAACGCCCGATCGACTACGCCACCGTCGGCACGAACGCCCCGCGGTTCACGCTCGGCCGGGTCATGGGCGAGTTGCTCATGCCCGTCAACATGATCGTCCTGCTGTTCACGTTCCTCTTCTACTTCTCCTTCCTCGTCGTCGAGGGGTTCTTCGCGCCGATCATCCAGTACGCCGGCGGCCACCCGCGCGCGACCAACGTCCTGATGGCGTTCTTCCTCCTCGCCCACTACGCCAACACGATCGACGACATCGGCCGGAACGACCAGGACGAGCTCCCGCGCCCGCTGCGCGGCGTGGGCTTCGCGGACGACGTCTGGGGCTCGTTCGTCGCGTTCGCCATCGGCTTGGTCCTCTGCTTCACGCCGGCGGTCGCGTTGAACGGGTTCGGGGACCGCACGGCCTGGCCCGTGACGATCCTGCTCGCCGGGCTGGGCCTGATCGCCTTCCCCGCGGTGCTGGTCACCGCGGTCACGGCGGGGACGATGAACAACCTCCGCCCCGACCGCCTGCTCAAGACCGCCCGCGCCATGGGCCGGTCGTACGTGACCGCGTTGATCCTGTGGGGCCTCGCCCTGCCGATGTTCGCGTTCAGCCTGTTGGATTTGTTCCTGCTCCCCGAGTGGTTCCGGGCCGAGCACGCGTGGCACATCAACTTGAACCGGCTCAGCATCCGCCTGCCGGTGATCGGGATCTCGATCTACTTCATGCACCTGGCGTGCTGGCACCTGGCCCTGGCCTACCGGCGGCACCACGCGGCCTTCGGGTGGGTGCTGCAGGCGCACGCGTTCAAGCACCGGGCCGAGGACGCCCGGCACCTCGCCGAGGCGCGCGCGAAGCGGGTCAACCGCCACACGCACGCGTAGGCTGTGAGGGTGCGGCGCGTAATGAGACCCCAACGCGCCCCTACGTCGTCACCACCTCAAACCCCCGCTGCGGCGCCGCCCCCGCCACCGGCGTCGCGTGGGGCGTCCGCCTGATCAGCAGCGCCGCCACCCCGATCAGCACCGCCCCGATCCCCAGTCCGATCCACAGCGTCGGGTCGGCCCAGACGTTCGCCGGCGCGGCGGCCGTCAGCGCGTCGGGGCCGCGGTGGTGCACCTCCCACGCCATCAGGCCGAGCGACGCAGTGTCGTACAGGAAGTGGGTCAGGATCGCCGGGATCAGCGACCCGGTGCGCCAGGCGAGGTAGCCGAGCAGGCAGCCCAGGGCGAAGCGGACGGGCATGCCGTGCAGGTCGAGGTGGGCGGCGGCGAAGAGGAGGGCCGTGACGAGGATCGCCACCAGCGGCTTGCCCCGCCGGGACAGGGCCGTCTGGATCACCCCGCGGTAGAGCAGTTCCTCGAACACCCCCGCCAGCATCCCGACGACGATCGGCACGAGAATCGGGAACGCCAAGAGCGCCGGCCCGAACAACTGCACCGTCATCTTCGCGTTCTCGTCGGATGCCGGCCAGACGCGCGACTGGAGCAGCCCGATCACCTGCACGACCGGCACGAGTCCGACGCCCAGCAGGATGCCGGCGACGACCGCCCGCGGGTCCGGCTTGAACAGTTTGAACGTCGCCCGCCAGTTCCATTTCCCGAGCCAGGCGAACAGCGCGGTCGGCGCGAACAGCAATCCGAGCATCGTGAACACGACGATCCACAGGACGGCGGTCGGATGCCGCTCGGGGTGGGCCGGGTCGAGGAAGTGCAGTTGGAGCGACGGCTGGACGTAGAACAGCAGGAGCATGGAGACCGCGAACAGCGCGATCGCCTCGTCGATCGCCGGCAGGCGCAGCTTGCGCCGCCCTTTGCCCAGTCCCTTCAGGCCCTTCATCGACAGCGGCTCCCACGACGGGTTGACGAGCTGCTCGTTGCTGAACAGCCGCGCCGCGACCGACAACAACAGGCCCGCGTAGAGGAAGGAACTGCCGAACGCCAGCGTGAAGTCGAGCAGCGTCGCCTTGTCGCGCAGGACGTCGCGCATGATCAGCGTCGTGTTGGCGATCGGCGTGACCATCAGGCCGGGGGAGGATTTCACGTCGGCGACGGTCAGGGCCATGCTCGCCAGCGGGAGGAGCATCGCCGGCGTCGCGTAGCTGTTGGCCTCGCGGAACGTGCGCGCGAGCAGGCCGATGATCAGGACGAGGGACGTGAAGAAGACGAGCGCGGGGATGGCGGCGACGAACACCAGGAACAGCGACCCCGGGCTGATCGCGCCCATCGACGATGCCGTCGTCGCCGCCCCCGCGACTGCGGTCGGGTCGGCCTTCTCGAAGAGCGAGAACGTCCGCCAGAGCACGAGCGACATCGACGCCACGTTCAGCGCCGCCGTCACCAGTCCGCACAACAGCACCAGCCCGCCCTTGGCGAGCAAAATCTCCAGCCGACCGGCGGGCGAGACGAGCAGCGTCTCGAGCGTGCCCAGCTCGCGCTCGGTCGTCGTCGCCGACAACGCCGGGAAGAGCGCCCCGAGCATGCCGGTCACCAGGATCAACAGCGGCAGCAGCTGCGACAGGCGCGACCCGAGGCGCTGGGCCGCGGTCGACACATCTTGCGTGGCGCGGTCGATGCCCTTGGTAACTGTTGCCGGCGCGTTGTACTGTTTGAGGCGCTGCGCGACGACCCACTCCTCGTACGCCGAGATCACCTTGTCGATCTTCCGCTCCGCGAAGTCGGCCTCGGTCCGGCTGCGGTCCAGGCGGACGGTGAGCTTGGGATTCTTGCCGGCGATCAGGTCGGGCTGGAACGCGGGCGGGATTTCGATGACGGCGTGGATGGCGCCGCTCGCCAGGTCCACCGCCCGCCGTTGGCGCTCCGCCGCGAGTTCCGCGGGCGTCTTGGCGGGCGTGTCGGAGTCCATCGAGGTCAGGCCGCTCGTCTCCTTGTCGCGCAAGCGGCGGACCAGTTCGGGCGCGCCGTCGACGTTGATGACCGCGACCTTGTACTCCTCGCTCTTGAGCGAGTCGACGCGCGACTTCCCGAGCGACGCCATCGCGATCGTCAGCAGCGGGTAGAGGAGCA
>DATHXE010000352.1:0-12832 GCA_035459845.1 Tepidisphaeraceae bacterium
GGCCTCTCCGTGCACAACGGCGGCCGGCCGATCCCCGCCAGCGCCCTGCCGACCCTCTTCGACCCGCTCGTGCGCGGCACCGTGGCCGACTCGCCCGCCCACCGCCGTCCGGGGAGCATCGGCTTGGGCCTGTACATCGTCCGCGAGGTCGCCACCGCCCACGGCGGGACGATCGACGTGACGTCCACGGCGGACGCGGGCACCACGTTCACCCTCTGCCTGCCCCGCGCCGCCCCGTCGCGTTGAGGCCGCCGCCGCCTCAAGCCGCGGCCGCGTCAGTCGGGCGATCCGCCCGCGTCGCCGCTGGCCCCTTCCCGGAACTTGATCCACTGCAGGTAGAGCCCCCGCGGCGGCGCCGTCCCGCCGGCGGAGCGCCGGTCCTTCGCCCCCAGCATCGCCGGCACGTCTTCAGGTTTGAACCGGCCGGTGCCGACTTCCACCAGGGTGCCGACCATGATCCGCACCATGTGCCAAAGGAACCCCGTCCCGTGCACGCCCACCACCAGTTGCGGGCCGCGCTTGGTCACGTCGCACGCGAGCACCGTCCGCACGGTGTTCTCGCGGCCGTGGCCGGGCTTGGCGAAGCTGGCGAAGTCGTGCGTGCCGACGAAGTGCGCGGCCGCGGCGGACATCGCGCCGACGTCGAGGTTTTGCCAGCGGTGCCAGCCTAAATCCCACGCGAACACCGGCCGGTCCTCGGCGTTCCAGATCAGGTACTGGTACCGCTTGCTCGCCGTCGACGAGATCGCGTCGAACGTCGGCGGGACGACCTCGATGGACTTGACGAGGATGTCTTCCGGCAGCCGCGAGTTCACGGCCCGGCGCAGGCCCTCGATCGGGATCTGCGTCCGCTCGCAGTCGAAGTGGGCCACCTGCCCCTTGGCGTGCACGCCCGAGTCCGTCCGGCTCGACCCGACCAGCTTCACCTCGTGCCGCACCACTTCGCGCAGCGCGCCGATCACCATCCCCTGAATCGTCGGGATTCCCTGCCCGTCGTCCGGCTCCTCGCCCTTCCACGTCAAATAGTTAACCGCCTGCTTCTGCCACCCGTGGTAGGCGGTACCGCGGTAGGAAATGGTCAACTTGTATCGGCGGACGTCGGGCATGGGCGGAGTCGGCAGTGGGCGGTCGGCAGTAAGAGAGTTGCGTTCGCCGTAAACGACAGACGGCGGGCACCCGACTGCCAAATCGACACCCAGCCCACCGCTCGGCGGAACGAGCATCTTACGGCGGACCATCAACTTAGCCCAACAGGCCCTCTGGCACGACATTTGTCCTGCCTCGATCGACGAAGCGTTTTCTCTTCACTGCCGACCGCCCACTGCCCACTGTCGACTATGACCACCCAAGCCCCCGAGCGCCTCCAGTTCAAGACCGAGCTCAAGCAACTGCTCGACCTCATCATCCACTCGCTCTACACGAAGAAGGAGATCTTCCTCCGCGAGTTGATCTCCAACGCCGCCGACGCGATCGACAAGCTGCGGTTCAAGGCGCTGACCGAGCCGTCGCTGACCGAGGGAGATTCGAGTTACCGCATCAAGCTGACCGCCGACAAGGCCGCGGGCACGCTGACGATCTCGGACAACGGGCTGGGCATGTCGCGCGAGGCTATCGTCGAGGACCTGGGCACGATCGCTCGCAGCGGCACCAAGGCGTTCCTCGAGAACCTCAAGAAGGCCAACTCCGAGCAGCGGCCGGAGCTGATCGGACAGTTCGGCGTCGGGTTCTACTCGGCGTACATGGTCGCCGACCGCGTGACCGTCGTCAGCCGGGCGGCGGGCAGCACGGAAGCCGTGAAGTGGGAGTCGGACGGGCAGGGCGAGTACACGGTGGAGCCGGCCGACAAGGCCACGCGCGGCACCGACATCACGCTGCACCTGCGCGACGACTCGAAGGAGTTCCTGGACTCTTGGCGCTTGCGGAACGTCGTCAATCAGTACTCCGACTTCATCGAACACCCGGTCGTGATGGACGTCGAGCAACCGGCCGAGAAAGAGGGCGATGCGCCGACCTCGAAGGAGGAGACGTTCAACTCGCGCAAGGCGATCTGGCTGCGCCCTAAGCACGAGGTGAAGAAGGAGGAGTACGAGGCGTTCTACCAGCAGGTCAGCCGGGACTTCGAGCCGCCGCTCCGCACGATCCACGTGTCGGCCGAGGGCGGCGCGACCGACTTCAAGGCCCTGATGTACATCCCGGCCGGCCGGCCGATGGACTTCTTCTACAAGGAGCCCAAGGCGGGGCTGGACCTGTACGTCCGCCGCGTCCTGATCCAGCACGAGTGCGAGCTGCTGCTGCCAACGTGGCTGCGGTTCGTCAAGGGCGTGGTGGACAGCGCGGACCTGCCGCTGAACGTGTCGCGCGAGACGCTGCAGCACAACGCGATCATCGAGAAGATCAAGTCGAACGTCGTCAACCGCGTGCTCAAGGAACTGGAGGGCATGCGGGACGACTGGGCCGGCAAGCCTGCGCCGGCCGATGATGAGCCGTATTTGAAGTTTTACGCCGAGTTCGGGCAGGTGCTGAAGGAGGGCGTCGCTCAGGACTGGTCCCACAAGGACCGCCTCGCCGACCTGCTCCTCTTCGAATCCACCAAGACCGAGCCCGGCAAGTACACCACGCTCGCCAAGTACGTCGAGCGGATGGCCGAGGGGCAGACGGAGATCTACTACCTCATTGGCGATTCGCGGGCGCACCTGGAGAACTCGCCGTACCTGGAAAACCTGAAGTCCAAGGGCTACGAGGTGCTGCTCTGCACCGAGCCGGTGGACGAGTTCGTGCTGTCGTCGCTGCGCGAGTACAAGGCCAAGCCCCTCAAGGCCGCCGACCGCGCCGGCGGGGACGACAAGCGCGAGGACGAGTCCTTCAAGCCCCTGCTCGACGCGGTCAAGGAAAAGCTCGCCGCGCAGGTGAAGGACGTGAAGCTGTCCGCCCGCCTGAAGGACAGTGCCGCGGTGCTGGTCGCCGACGAGTTCGGCGTCTCCGCCCACTTCGAGCGCATGATGAAGCGCGCCGGCCGCGACAAGGAGATCGCCGGCGACGGCCGCAAGCGCATCCTCGAGCTCAACCCCGACCACCCGGTCGTCGCGGCGCTCAAGGCCCTCGTCGACAAGGACGCCGCCGACCCGAGGGTCGACACGTTCACGCGGCTGCTGTACGAGCAGGCCGTCATCGCCGAGGGCAGCAAGATCGAAGACCCGAGCGGGTTCGCCCGGCGGATCAACGAGCTGCTCGTCAAGGCGGCGGCCTCGTAGGGTGGGCTCTGCCCACCATTCGCGCGGAACGCTTTGATCGCCAAACACGCAGCCGCGGAGCGGCGACAAAAAGTAGCCCGGGGCGCAAGCCCTGGGTTCTCTCGTCACCCGACATAAAGAGCCCCGGAGGGGCGAAAGAAGAAGGGCCGGAGCGGCGCGCATGTGCGCAATCGGATCCCCGTCTGTCGCCCCTCCGGGGCTCTTCGCTTCGGCGCCTCGTTTACTCCGGGCTTACGCCCGGGGCTACTCTCTGTCGCCGCTCCGCGGCTGAGAGCCCCTCACATCCCCACCATCGCCGCCACGCGGAGCACCTCCGCCACGCTCCACGCCTGCGCCGGCGTTCCGACCGGCCGCTGCGGCGCGTCCCCGTCGAACAACTCCGGGATCTGCCCGATGCACCCCGCCGACTCCATGTGCGTAATGAGCGGCGTGAGCCACTCGCGCACCTGCGTCGTCGCCTCCGCCGAGAACGCGTGCGACTTGAGATAGCCCTCGAGGAACCCGCCGATCAGCCACGGCCAAACCGTCCCGTTGTGGTACGCGCCATCCCGGTGCCACTGGTCGCCCGTGTACCGCGCCTGATACCCCGGCATGCCGCGCGCCAGCGTCCGCAGGCCGAACGGCGTCAGCAACTCGCGCCGCACGACTTCGATGACCGCCGTCTGCTGCTCGGGCGTCAGCGGCGAGTGCTCCAGCGACACCGCGAACACCTGGTTGGGCCGCACCGCCGTGTCGCGCTCGTACCCGCCCGGCCCGCCGCGGACCACGTCCGCCAAGCCGCGGAACGGCGAGATCCAGAACGCCTTCACGAAGCTGTCGCGCACCCGGTCCGCCAGCGCGTGGTCGCCGAGCAGGCGCAACGCGTGGTGCCACAGCGCGTTGATCTCTACGGGCTTGCCCTGCCGCGGCGTGAACACCGTATCGCCCATCTTCGCGTCCATCCACGTCAACTGCGTGCTCGGGTCGCCCTGGTGGATCAGGCCGTCGGCCTCGTCCATCTTGATGTGGTACCGCGTGCCGTGCGTGTACCCGCGGACGATCTCCTTGCACGCCGGAAGCAGGCGGTGATCGAAGGTGGTCTGGTCCCCCGAGTACTTGAGGTACTCGAAGCACGCGTGCACGAACCACAGGCTCGCGTCGACCGTGTTGTAGCACGGCTCGTTCGTGTAATCGTCGAACTTGTTCGGGATCATCCCCTCGCTCACGTACTCGCTGAACAGCGTGAGCACCTGGCACGCCTCGGTAAACCGGCCGGGCACCAGCAGCAGCCCGGGCAGCGAAATCATCGTGTCTCGCCCCCAGTCGGCGAACCACGGGTAGCCAGCGAGGACCGTGCTGCCCGCCTTGCCGTCCGGACGGTTGCGCAGCACGACGAAGTCGCTCGCCGCGCGCAGCAGCCGCTTGATCGTCGGCGACAGCGCGCCCGGCGCGACGGCCGACGGCAGGTCCCGATTGGCCGAGTCCAGCGCCTTCGGCAAATCCGGCTGCGAACCTTTCGCCGCCCGCATCGCCGCACCCACCGGCCCGCGCGGCGGGACGACCCGGTTCGCCGGCGCCGTGTAGTCCGGGTGCGTCCGCAGATCCGCATCGAAATCGCGCTCGCCCGGATCGGCCAGGCCCGCGTAGAGCGTGACCGAGATCGCCCCGCTGGCCGACTCGATGACGAACCGCCCGGGGTTGAACAAATCTTCCGTATCGTCCTGCCCGCGCTCGGCCTCGACGGGGTACTTGTGCCCGCGCCACCAGTCTTCGCCGGGGACGAACTCGCCGGCGCTCGCGCGCACGTGCAGGTGGTTCGCCGCCCATCCCCCCTGCTCGACCTTCAGGTGCCCGCCGGCCGGGACGACGCGGAACGAGTGATCGGTGCCGCGCCGCAGCGCGTGGAAGTCGCGCATCGCCACGAACGGCAACAGCTCGAGCCGCACGGGCGTGCTCCGCGTAGGCGTCAGTGTGTAGCGCAGCGCCGCCAGGTTTTGCCCCCAGACCAGTTGCAGCTCTTTCGTGACGTGGATCCCCTCCACCTCGTAACGCCAGACCGCCGTCGTCCCAAGTTCGAACGCGCGAAGGTACGCGTACCCGCGCGGGTGCACGCTCCCATCGAACAGGTTCACGCCCAGTTCGTGCACGTCCCCGGTCTTCGGGTCGGCCGGGTTCCCGCCGACGTACAAGATCTCGCCGACGCGCGAGAGCGTGTTGATCCGCCCGAGCGGCGGCTGGGTCGCGGCGACCAGCAGCGAGTGGTACCGCCGGGTGTTGCACCCGACCACGCTGGACGACGAGAACGCGCCCATGCCGTTGGTCAGCAGGTACTCGCTCGACAAGTGCGGCTGAAGCTGACCGCCGACGTCCACGCGGTACAACGGAGGGATCGGACGGGCGGACGTAACGGCGTGCGGGAGTGTGGAAGTCACGGCGGGCAAGAGTATCGCGAGCACGCCGTCAGGCAAATCGTTTAGTCGCCCGTTTCCGGACAGATTTGGACTGCACGACTCGCGCAACCGGCATCCGACGGTCTCACGGCCGCATCGCCATTCACGCCGCGCCTCATATAGCCCGCCACTTGTGGCGGGAAAGCGCTGGCTGAGTTGAGGGCGCGAGCAGCCGTGCGCAGCGTTTAAACTCCGCGCGTGAAGCCGTCGAACGCCTTCCCGCCACAAGTGGCGGGCTATATGAGGCGCACCTGGGGCATCGGTGCGGCCGGGAGACGGTCGCAAGCGGGTGCGCGCCTCAGAAGACCCGGTTCAGGTCAACCGCCAACCCCGCGCGCTTGAGCTGCCGCGCCAGGTGCAGTTGCCAGCCCTCCGCGGGGTCCAGCGGGATCCGCAGCAGCCCGTGCGGGTCCGCCGTCACGTGGCCCTCGTCCACCGCAAGCAAAAACACCCGCCTGTGGCCCAGCCGGCCGGCGCAGTAGCCCAGGTCGAAGTCGCCGGGCGTCGCCTGGCGGTCGACCAGCACGACGGCGAAATCGAGCTGCCCCAGCGCCTCGACCCGGTCGGCGAGCGACGCCGCGCCCGGGGCCGCCGGGTCGTGCACCTCCAGCCCGAACCCGAGCTTGGCGACGAACTCCTCGATCGCCTCCCGCGCCTTGGCGTGCGGGGCGTGCGCCACGAGCAGCCCCGCAGCCGACACGTCCGCCGCCGACTCGACCGGCGGCGCGGGCGGCGCGACCGGGGCCGGACGGGCTTGCGAACGGATGGGAACCGACGACGACGGCGCGACAGCGTTCATGGTCTTACTCGCATTGACGGGTGACGGGGCGGGCGCGGGCGAAGGTGCGACGACGGGATACTCCTCGGCCCGATCGATTGTGACAGTTTTCATCGCGCCGTCCAGGACGGCCGCCAGCGCCTCGGGCGAGATCGGCCCCGGGTTCGCCGGCACACCGGGCGGCGCGGGCAGCGGCGCATCGCCGGGCGTCGGCAGTGCGGCCGCGATCACCGGGTGCGCGCTCGCCGCCCCGATCGACCGCGGCGTCGCCGACTCCGGCAACTCCTGCACGAACCGGATCGCCGCCCCCAGCCGCCTAAGCCGCTGGTCCATCTCGTCGTAGAACTGCTCGATGAACAAGTTGAGGTCCGCGTACTCCGGCAGCACTTGCCCGGCGTACGCCTGCCACTCCTCCGCGACCGACCTCGCGTTGAAGATCTGCTCGAGGATGTTGGTCGTCCGCGCAGTCCAGTCGCCCTTGGCCGCCCGCGCCTGCTCGAGCTCCGGCACGTACCGGATGCGGGCCCGCTTGATCGCGCTCCCGCGCTCGAGCTGCCCCTTGAGCAACCGCACCGCGTCCGACGGCGGCACGGTCAGCCGAAGCCCGGGCGGCAGCCCACGGACCTTCTGGTTCACCCCCGGCGGCGCTGCGACTGCGACGGCTCCTGCGGACATACGACACCTCCACCCACCGATGTCCAATACCCCCGGGGAATTGGCAAATCGGGGCAAGAGATTCCGTCTGCGCACGCGGTAACGCTTCGCCTCACGACGCGAATGCAGACGCGCGCCCCCCCTCCGCGCTGGAACCGAATCCGACTTGAAGCCTTCTTCTTTGCGCCCTTCGCGGCTTTGCGGCTACCTCCGCGACTTCAAAAACGAAAACCGGCAGGTCTTTCGACCTGCCGGCTTCCCGTTTCCTCACGTGTCGTGTCCCGCGCGCGGGCGATCAGGCTTCCTTCATCTGCTTGCTGAACCCGAGGAAGTTCGACGCGTCGCCCTTGTACCCGGGGAAGCAGTTGCTCGTGAACGGGTCGAAGTGGAACAGGCGCGTGACCGTCTCGGCGTACACCGTGCGGTAGTCGGTGTGCACGGGCTGGTACCGGCCGCCTTCCAGGTCGGTCATGTCCTTGTGCTTGCCGTAGAACTTGCCGCCGTTGAGCATGTTGCCCATCGCCAGCATGAACCCGCCGCGCCCGTGGTCGGTGCCGTTGGAGCCGTTCTCATGCGCCGTGCGGCCGAACTCGGACATGACCAGCACCATGACCTTGTCCATGCGCGGGCCCAGGTCCTTGTAGAACGCCGCGAGGCAGTCCGACAGCTGCTTGAGCATGCGGGTGTGCGTGCCGTTTTGCTCGGCGCCGCCCTGTCCGCGGTGGTGGTCCCAGCCGCCGTAATCCGCCTGGGCGACCTCGAGCCCGACGTTCGCCTTGATGACCTTGGCGATCGTGCGAAGCTGCGAACCGAGCCCGCCGCCCGGGTAGCTGGCGTCGGTCGGCGCGGCCATGGCCTTCTCGAGGGCCTTGATCCGGCTGACCGCGTTCTGGCCCGACATCGTGATGATGTCGCGGGTCATGTCGGCGGTCATCAGCTTGGCGTCGGCGTTGTGGGCCGGGCGCGCGTCGAGCCGCGTCCCGCTGACCGGGCCGGCGCCCTCGCGGGCCGCCATGTTTTCCATGTTCTGCGGGGCGTACAAATCGGCGAACAGGTCCATGTGCTCGGTGCGGTTGTCGCCGGCGAGCACGGGATAGTCGCCGCGCAGCGCGCGGGGCAGAAGGCTCATCGCCGACAGGCCGCGGAGCGGCGCGTCGAACGGCTTCTTCGACAGCTCGAGGTACCGGTTCAGCCACCCGCTGGTGACCTTCGCGTTACCCGGCGCGCCGCGCTCCATGTAGTCCTGAGCGCTGAAGTGCGACCGCGTGTCGTGCGGCGAGCCCGCGTTGACGATCGGGACAACCTTGCCCTCTTCGAAGAGCGGCATGATCGACGCAAACCCGGGGTTGAAGCCCCAGTACGCGTCCTTCTTCGGGTTGAGCACGCCCGGCGCGCCGGCCTTCCCCTTTTCCGTCAGCGCGATCGACGGGCGGAGCTTGTAGTAGTTCGGGTCGCCGAACGGCACCAGCGCGTTCATCGCGTCGGCCCCGCCGCGGAGGAAGATCGTCACCAGCGTGGGCCGCTGCTTTTCCTCGGTCGCCCCCGCGTCGGCCGGGCTCGACTTGGCGTCGCCCGTGGCCGTCCCGCCGCCCAGCGCCGGCCCGCCGGTCCCGCCCAGCTTAAACGCCGGCTCGGCCCCGCGGACGAACTGCTCTGCCGTCATGAAGCCGGCGGCGCCGCCCATGATCACCAGCCCGGAATTCCTGAGAAAGTCGCGACGAGAAGACACGGTAGCCTCCGAGAGTTGGGGTCAGTGAACCCGGGTTGGGGAGAACGGCCAAATCAACAGGAACGTCCGAACGACTGGGTACAACTCGAGCGATCTTACTGCTGCTGGAACGACGGGCTGCCCATGAGGATCGAGATCATGTCCTCGAGCTTCCCGTCGGCCTGCGTCTTACGAAGGATGTCGAGCGTGCGCGACCCGATGTCCGACCCGATCAGCGTGTCGGTCAGCTTGTCGATCAGGGCCTGGTCCTTCAGCCCCGCGAACGACTTGATGAAGTCCGACGACACGGTCACGCCCTTGATCCGCCCGGTCAGCAGCTTCCACGTGTAGTCCCACCGGCTCGTCAGCACGCCCGCGTCGCGCCACGCCTCGGCCTGGTCGTAGTAGCCCGTCGGGTCCTTCGAGTTGTAGATCGGCTGGCCCATCTTCGTCAGGATCTTCAGCGTGTCCGTCGCGTCGTCCACCTGAGCGCCCGTCATCCGCAGCGCCGACACCGTGAACTCGAACGGCGTCTTGAACTTCGCCCGGTAGTTCGCCCGCTGCAGGAACTCCGGCGAGTTGATGATCGCCGCGTACGTCTTCGACAGGTTCCCGCCCGACGACTTGAACGTCGACGACACCTTCGACACCAGGCTCGACGGCGGGTTGTCGTTCACCAGGTACCGGCACAGCTTGAACGCGATGAAGTCCGCCGTCCCGCGGTGCGTCGCCAGCCCGTACAGCGCGTACTCCCCGCCCTCGTACCCCGGCTTGATCTGCGTCCCCAGCACCGTCTTGGGGCCCTGCTGGTGCCAGTTCGAGCGGAACTCGAACTGGAACTTGTCGTTGTACGTCCACCCCGTCAGCACCTTGGTCAGCTCGAGGACGTCGTACTCGTTGTAGAACCGGTCGGCCCCGAGCGTGTGCAGCTCCATCACCTCGCGAGCGTAGTTCTCGTTCCACTGGCCGTTGCCCCGGCTCTTGAAGTTGTCCAGGTACTCGAGCATGCACGGGTGCCGCGCCGAGTCGAACAACATCATCTTGAAGTCGCCCATCACGTGCTTGCGGATCACCTTCTCCTCGTAATCCGTCGCCGTGTACGACCGCGCCGTCTCGTCGTTGTCCGGCGTGTCCACGCAGAAGTGGTTCCGCCAGAACTCCGCCATCACTTCCTTGAACTGCCGGTTCGACATCACCGACCGGACCAGCACCATCTCGCGCAAATCGCGGCGGTAGATCTCCATCTTCTTCCGCTTCTCGTCGCGGTCCGTGAAGTCGTTGGAGAGCTGCTCCATCGACTTGGTCAGGATCGTCGCGTACCGCTTCTGGACGAGCGCGTCGAGCTTCGAGTCGTCGATCTTGTCCGGGTCGAGCTGGGCCTTGACCCACTTCTCCCACCCCGACTTGCTCACCTCGTCGATGTCCCCCGGGCGCGGCCCGAACGACAGCCGGTTGAACACCTGCACCGTCTTCTCGCGCTCGCTCAGCGGCGGGCCCACGATCGTCACCGCGTCCGGCGTCTTGAGCATCTCCGTGATCGCCCCGCCCTCGAGCTCCGCGATCCGGATCTTCACCAACTGCTCGGGCGTCATCTTCCCGCCCTTGGCCGCCCGGCGCAGCGCCGGGTCGTTCTGATCCACTTCATCCGCGGCACGCACCGTCGGGGCGACGGCGACGCCGAGCGCCGCACACACCGCCACCATCAACAGACGCTTGCAAGCGTGGGTCAGTCGCATTCTCTGGCTCCCAGATGTAGGTTCTCGAAGTATCGTACGGCGAATCGAGATCGGTGAATCGATTGCCCGGCGGGCGGCCTAGGCTTCAGTTGCGCAACCCTGCCTAAGGGGTGCGTCAACGGCAATTTTCCCGTCCGACGCGAAACGGCCCGCCAAACCGTCTAACGCCACTCCTACCCCCGACATTTCGCAAATTTCCGCCGGCTCGGAGTGCCCCCACGTTCAATCCCGAGTCGGCGGCGTCGCAATGACCTCGTCCTGGCCGGTCAGCAGTCGACGTTCCGTATCCTTATCGTACACCTTTTTCAGCTCAGCCAGAAACGTTTTCGGACCACCCTTCATGTACTTGGCTTCCCCGATCTTCTGACCCTTGGGGTTCACTAAGATGCAGTAGGGATAACCCCGAATGCCGTAAAGATCGGCCTGACCCTTGTTCTGATCCTCCAGCCACTTCGGGCGATCCGCGCCCTTGGAATAATCCAGCTTCACCAGCACGAACGCGTGGAACGGCCAGCCGCTGAATTCCTCCGTCTTGAGGATCTCCGTCTCCAACTTCTGGCAGAACTCCGACCCGTCCGTGAAGTACAGGAACATCGCCCGCTTGGGCTGCTGGCTCATGATCGCCCGCGCCAGCCGCACGTCGTTCAACCAGTCGATCCCGCGGTACTCGATCAGCGGCAGGTCCTTCTGCAGCTTGGTCATCAGCGGCTTGAGTTCGGTCGTGTTCCACGCCAGCGTCCGCGACCGGAAACCCGCCTCGCCCGGCACGTACAGCACCATCTGCGCGTCCGCCGGCCCGAGTTTGAACTTCTCGATCAGCCCCTTCACCAGCGTCGCGTCCTCGGTCTTGTCCGACGGGTCCGGCCACTTCGCCTTGTAGAAACTGACGTTGATGTTCGCCCAGCGGATGAACCGCTGCAGGTCGACCAGCTTGTCCGCCTCCTTGTGCATCGGCGTCGGCGGCTTGGCCGGGTCCGGACGGGTCAACAGGAACAGCACCGGCAGTTTGTGGGCCTTCGCGTAATCCACCGCCGCCGCCAGGCTCGGCTGGACGAGCAGTTTCTCTTGGTCCGGCTTGTTCTTCAGCGCGTTGTCCAGGAACTCGATCGCCGCCACCGGCTTCCCGACCGGCTCGTTCTCCTGCAGCTTGACCTGGTCGTAACTGAACCGCGCGACGACCTCCCCGTCGTTATCCAGAAGCAGGAACATCGGCACGACCGAGACCTGGAAGCGCGTCTTCAGGTCCTCGTTCTGCTTCTTGAACAGGTCCTGCTTGTTGTTCCCCGGGAAGTCGCAGTTGAACGGGATGACGTTCGCGTCCACCCACTTGATGAAGTTGTCCGATGACAGCACTTCCTTCTGTAGCTTCTGGCAGTACGGCTCCCAGTCGCTCCCCGAAAAGTACGCCAGGACCAGCCGGTCCTTCTGCTTGGCGATCCGGCACGCCGCGTCGAAGCTCTTGAGCCACGTCACCGACCTGGCGACGGGCGCGGCCTGGGCGGGCACGGCCAACACGATTGCGAGCAGCCCAGTTAGAACGAACGCACAGCGGTGGGTCTTCGGGTGCATCATCATGAGGAGGGCGTGAAACCGTCGCCGAGGGAATGACTGGACAAACGATTGGCCGAGACGGCAGACCAGGGGACAGCGCGCGCGAAAGGGCGCAAGGGCTATCGGCTATGGACGTCCGCCGCGTCAGCAGGTTCGACGCAGAATCGTACCCGCCACCCCACTATCGCGCCAACCAAGACGCGCAGCTCCAATGCGAACGACCCGTGCGAAGCACCCGCTTGCGGGTTAGCGGGCCCGCCCGCCCACGAACACCAAAGCCCACGATCAAGTTGAAATCTCACAGACAACTTCCGACCCCGCGCCCAATACCACTCCATATGAGCCACGTTACCAACGGCCTGCGACGCGCATTATTCCCGGTACTCCCCCTCCTGCTCCTCGCAACTCAAATCCCCGCCGCCGAGCCCGACGCCGCGTGGGTCGACCCCGCTAAGGCCGTCCACGCCAAGTTCACCGGCAAGAAGGGCACCTTCGCCCAGTTCGGCGACTCGATCACCGTCACCCTCGCCTACTGGGCGAATCTCGAGTGGGAGAAGCCCAAGGGCCTCGACGACGCCGGCACCAAAGCCATCGCCACCGTCAAAGCCCACATGTCCGCCGACTGCTGGCGTAAGTGGAAGGGCCCCGAGTACGGCAGCGAGGGCGGCCAAACGATCACTTGGGCCGCCGACAAGGTCGACGGCTGGCTCAAGAAGCTCAACCCC
>DATHXE010000353.1:0-2028 GCA_035459845.1 Tepidisphaeraceae bacterium
AACGCCGGAGGGGCCCGCAGTCGCCGCGCAGCGACCGGCCTGTCCCCGACCGTGCCTCGGCGGACGTCCCCAAAGGTCACGCCGACGGGCCGTTGGTATGGGTCGGCATGGGGGAGCCGGTCCGGGCGACGGCCCGGCCGAAGCAGTGCTTCGGCTTGTCGGGCCGGGACTCGCGGGCCAAGCCCGCATCGGTGGGAAGGCAGTGCGCAGCTGAAACAGCGGTCAAATCGATGGGGGCGACCGTATCATACCAACGGCCCGTCGGCGTGACCTTTGGCGACGTCCGCCGAGGCACGGTCGGGGACAGGCCGGTCGCTGCGCGGCGACTGCGGGCCCCTCCGGCGTTAGGGAAGGATTATTGAGTCTTAACGCCTTTTATTTCAGCCACTTAAGCGCACTCCACGCGTGAAACGCCCTCCCGTTTCATACCGAGTACGGGTGATTGATTCCGCTTGAGAGGGATTCCTTGCGGGAATCGAAGCGGTTAGGCTGCTGTGCAAAACGCTGGAGGCAGGGCATGGCAGGCGGCGCACAGCAATTGACGGTCGAGGAGTTGGAGGAGCGGTTTCGGGCGGCGAAGGACGTGGTCGAGCGTAGCCACTGCCAGGCGATCTGGCTTTTGGCCAAGGGGCATTCGACCGCCGAGGTGGCGGAGATCGTGGCGCTCACGCCGCGCTGGGTGAGCAAGCTCGCGCGCCGCTACGAGGCGGACGGGGTGGACGCGCTGGGGGACCGGCGGCGGCGGAATGCGGGGGCCAAGCCCCTGCTGTCGGCGGACGATCTCGAGGCGCTGCGGGATCGGCTGAAGGCCCCGCCCGACGACGGCGGGGTCTGGACCGGGCCGAAGGTCGCGCGTTGGATCGCGGCGCGGCGGGGGCTGGTGCACGTGCATGCGCCGCGCGGCTGGGAGGCGCTCAAGAAGATCGGCTGGTCGATCCAGGCGCCGCGTCCGAAGAACCCCAGGGCGGCGGCGCCCGAAGACCAGGCGGCGTTCAAAAAAAAGCTCGCCGAGACCCTCGCCGAGGAAACCGCGAGGCACGCCCCTCTCCCGGTCGAGCTCTGGGCCACCGACGAGCACCGGCTCGGCCTGAAGCCGGTGCAGCGCCGGGTGTGGGCGCCGATCGGCGAGCGCCCGGTCGCGCTCGGCCACCACCGGTTCGAGTGGCTCTACGTCACGGCCTTCGTCGCGCCGGCCAGCGGCGAGACGGTGTGGTATCTCTCCAACGGCATCGACAAGCCGTTCTTCGAGATGATGCTCGCCGCGTTCGCCCGCGAAACCGGCGCCGGGCGCGACCGCATCATCCTCCTGCTGCTCGACGGCGCCGGCTGGCACACCGAACCGGGGCTCGCCATGCCCGAAGGCATCCGGCTCATCTATCTGCCGCCCTATACCCCCGAGCTGCAGCCGGCAGAGCACCTCTGGCCGCTGGTCGACGAACCCGTCGCCAACCGCCACTTCGAGACCCTCGACGCGCTCGATGCCGTCCTCGCCGAGCGCTGCCGGACCCTCGAACAAGACCGCCATCTCATCGCCGCCAACACCACCTTCCACTGGTGGCCAAAGTCCGATGCCGCGAACTGATCAAGCGAATCCGGTATCACCTGTACGAGTTCGGCTACGTCGCGCCCGAGGGGATCGGCCACCTGCCGCGCCTCGAAGCGGTCGTCGAGGATACGAGCTCGAATTTGCCGCCGCTCGCCCGGGAGATCTGTCGCGAGCTGCTGGAGCAGATCGCGCACCTGACTGGCCGGATCAATGCCATGAAAAAGAGGATCGATGCGATCGCGAGGGAAGGCGAGACGTCCCGTCGCCTGCAGACGATGCCGGGTGTGGGACCGATCAGCGCCCTGGCCGTCGAAACGTTCGCGCCACCAATGGAGCAGTTCAAACGGGGACGGGACTTTGCCGCCTGGCTTGGGCTCGTACCGCGACAGGCCTCGACCGGCGGCAAGCAGCGGCTCGGGAAGATGGGCCAGCGCGTCATTCGCCGCCTGCTGGTCACCGGTGCGATGGCGTGGTCCGTTGGG
>DATHXE010000354.1:0-11982 GCA_035459845.1 Tepidisphaeraceae bacterium
CCGACCGCCGCGGGGATCGCGACGACCGGAGAAATCAAAACTTGCCGGCAGGCCCTCGGAATCCCTCGCCGCGGCCTACGCCCCGCTTCGCCCGGCTTGCCGCCGACCGAAACAGGGAACCGCATACGAGGGACGAACCTACAAAAGAAAACCTTTTGTGTTGAACCTCTATTCACTTGTCAAAGAGCACCCCGAATTCAATCGGAGCCCCGCGAAACGCGGGCAAGACAACCGTCTCGCCGACGACGATCTTGCTCGAGTTCGGCTAGCTGGCCGATCGATCACCGGACGTCCCGGCGACCTGAGTTGTATCAGGGAGCCGGTCTTACCGGGTGGGGATGTGCAACCGTCGATCTCGAATCAATCGCGTGTTACCTCGATCTCTTACGTCCGTCGGCGTCGGGCTCGTTGCGAGTCACGTCGTCCAACGGGGTCGCGAATAATATCCGTCCGGCCAGTGCCGTCAAGGGGTGTCGCGAAGAATTTTCGCGCGACCTAAACCGAGTGCTCGGTTCACCGTCGTTTACGCAGCATCTCCACTGGCAGAAAGACGATACGACGATTACCGGTCCCCGTTGTGGGTTCGTTTTGCGCATTGCCGCCACAGCCCTTGGAGCAGCAATTGCCGAGCTTGCTTCGACGGCCGGCGAGGGTGCGCCACGCGCCCAGGACGACGTAGGCGCAACAGGCCGCGACGAGCGTAAGGACGAGGGTGTGCTGGAGCCAGAGGGGCATGGCGGGTTACTTCAACTTAGGGAGTACGGTCGCGAGCACAAAAGTCGTTTCGGGCTTTGCGAGCGGGCGAATCGGTTCGTGCTCGGCCACATGGGAAATCTCGACGTAACGGAATCCGAGCGCCGTCGTCGGGTCGGCGACGATCGAGCGGTAAACTTCCAGGCGGCGCTCGTTCACGTCGATGATCCAGTACTCGGGAACACCAGCGGCGGCATACTCGAGCGCCATCTCACGATCCAGTTTGAGACTGGAGTCGGCGACTTCAATTACCAGTGCGGCAGACGAAGGCTGCGGCTCGCGCTGAAACTGCTCCTCCGTGCAAACCAAGGCATCGGGTTCCGGCAACGACTCGCCGGGCGTTTCGAACGGGAGTTGGATGCGAATCTTCCAGCCCGCTCGCACGCCAAACAGCACGTGGAGCGCCTCGGTCAACTCGGTGACCGTGTGCTGGTGCGGGTGGTATTGCGGGGACATCTCGATCAGGTCTCCGCGAAAGAGGAAGAGCCGTTGCCGACAGAACTCGGGGCTGCTCTTGATGACCTGGTAGTACTCCCGTTTTGTCCATCGCTTGGGACGGGGTGGCCTGGGCGCTTCGGGAAGATCGATCCGGCCGTAAACCATGGTCGGGGAATTATACCGCGAGGCTTGGAGACGGGCGCACTATTTCGAGGGCGTGTCCGGGGGTTAGCACCCAAAGCGCTCCCCTGCGGGCGGCGCTGTCGCTTGCCCTACGGGTCGCGGCTACTGAGCGCTGGGTAAAGAAAACGCGTGCGCCCAAGCCGCGCAACCCACGGAGCAAGCTCCGTGGGCTTTCGGCGCGCTATCTTTACCTCGCGGTCAGTAAACGAGGTCATCCGGTCGTCTACGCCACCAGTCGCGCCACCTGGTACACGCCCAGCGCCGCGACGTAGGCCAGCGCGTTCATGTACAGGATCATGAACACCGGCCAGCGCCACCCACCGGTCTCGCGCTTGACGATCGCGACCGTGCTGATGCACTGCATGGCCAGGACGAACCAGACGAGCAGGCTGAGGGCGACGGGGATCGTCCAGACCGGCTGACCCTTGCGGGGGCCGGCGTCGTACGTGTCGGCGCGCATCTGGGCGACCAGGTCGCCGGTCTCGTCGCCGGGGTCGCCGACGCTGTAGACGATGCCCATGGTGCCCACGAACATCTCGCGGGCGGCGAACGCGCCGACGAGGCCGACGCCCATCTTCCAGTCGTACCCGAGCGGGCGGATCACCGGCTCGATCAAGTGTCCGAACCGGCCGGCGATGCTCGTGCGGAGGCGCTCGCCGCCGACGGCCTTTTCGACGAAATCGTCTTCCTTGGGTGCCTCGATCGGCTTGCCCTTCTCGTCCGTCAGTTCCTGACCCTTCGCCTTGGCTTGCGACTGCTTCGCGTCATATTCCTCGGCCGCGGCCTTGTGCTCGGCCTGACCCTTCACGGTCGCGGCGGCCTTACCGGCGTCGCTCGGGCCGGGGTAGTACATCAGCGCCCAGAGGATCACGCTGAGGACGAAGATGATCGTCCCGGCGCGGGCGAGGAAGGCCCACGTGTTGGTCCAAACGTGGCGGGCGACCTGGCTGAGCTGCGGGACCTTGTACGTCGGCAGTTCGAGGATGAACGCGGGCGGCGGGCCTTTGAGGAGCGTGCGCTTGAAGCACCACGCGGTGACGGCGGCGGCGACGATGCCGAGGGCGTACAGGGCGAGCATGACGCCGGTCTGCGTGAGTGCGCCGTACCCGGCGAAGAACGTGCCGATCAGGAGCGTGTAGACGGGGAGGCGCGCCGAGCAACTCATGAACGGCGCGACCATGATCGTCGCCAGGCGGCTCTTGCGGTCCTCGATCGTGCGCGTCGCCATGATGCCGGGGATCGCGCAGGCGAAACTCGACAGCAGTGGGATGAAGCTCTTGCCGTGCAGGCCGACCTTGTGGAGCAGGCGGTCCATCATGAACGCGGCCCGGGCGAGGTAGCCGCTGTCCTCCAGCACCCCCAAAAACAGGAACAAAATCGCGATCTGCGGGACGAAGACGATGACGCTGCCGACGCCGGCGAAGATGCCGTCTTTGACGAGGTCGCGGAGCGGGCCCTCGCTCATCATGCCGGCGACCCACGCGCCCGCGGCCTCGATGCCGCCCGAGATGCCGTCCATGATCGGTTTGGCGAGCCAGAAGATCGTGACGAAGAGGGTCGCCATGATCAGGGCGAAGATCAACAGGCCCCAGACCTTGTGAATCAGGACGGCGTCGACGCGCTCGCTGAGGTGTTGGCGTTTGGCCTTGCCGAGCTTCGCGTCGGCGTAATCCAGCTTTCCTTTCGCCGGCCCGCCGTCGCCACTGGCGGGTGGCTCGCCGAGGGTCGTGACGCGCTGGGCGACGCCTTCGATCCAGCGGTAGTGGGCCTCGATGTCGGCCTGCATCGGGTCGATGCCGTGCGTCGCCAGGCGGTCGCGGGAGGCGGCGACGATCGTGCGGACGGAGTCGGACGTGGCGATCTCGCCTAAGTCGCGGGCGTGGTCGCCGATCAGCAGGCGCTCGGCGAGCGCGCGGTAGTCGGGCGGATTGAGGCCGGAATCACGGGCGGATGGGGCCTGGGGGTGGAGTTCGGCGAGCCCCCTGCTGACGGTCGCCAGCTCGTGCTTGATCACGTCGGAGAGCGGCCACTCGGGCATCTTCCCGACGCGGGCGCGGACGACGGCGGCCTTGAGGTCTTCGATGCCGTCGCGCTTGTGACCGACGACGGGGACGACCGGCACGCCGAGCTCTTGTTCGAGCTTCTCCGGCGAGACGTCAATCCCCCGTCGGCGGGCGACGTCCATCATGTTGAGCGCGACGACCATCGGCCGGCCGAGCTCGAGGAGTTGGCTGACGAGGTAGAGGTTGCGCTGGAGGTTGGAGGCGTCGACGACGACGACGACGGCGTCCGGGGCAGGCGTGTCGGCGCGCAGGCCGCGGAGGACTTCCATCGCAACGACTTCGTCCGGCGAGCGGCTGATCAGGCTGTAGGTGCCGGGGAGGTCGATGACGGTCGCGGTACGGCCGTCGGGGAGGTTGGTGCGGCCGGTCTTTTTCTCGACGGTGACGCCGGGGTAGTTGGCGACCTTCTGGCGGAGCCCCGTGAGCGCGTTGAAGATCGTGGTCTTCCCGCAATTGGGATTACCGGCCAGCGCGACGGCGGGGTTCGCCTTGATCTGGGCGACCGGGACGCGACGGTGTTCGAGGGGGTGAGCGGAGGTCGACATGAGGGAGGGGAACTTCGGTGCCGCGCCCTGTTCTCTGGCCGACGGAGCATGCTTGCCCACCCCGGGAGCCCCCTCGTCGGACCACGAAAACAGGCTCGATACCAATGAGAATTGGTTTCGAAGCTCTCACGACTCGCGACTTCGCCCGCAATCCGACTCCACAGGAGTCGGCGTGAGTTGCACTGAAACAAGTTCTAAGCAGTGACGGCGGCCTGGACGTTCGACACCTGGATGAAGCGGGCCTGTTCGTGACGGAGCGACAGGTGATATCCCCGGAGGCGGAACTCGATCGGGTCACCGAGCGGCGCGCGCCGGACGACCTCGACCGCGGCCCCGTTGCAGAAGCCCATTTCGAGCAGTCGGCGACGGACGTCCGGGTCACCCCCGACGGACACGACGCTGCCGCTGCACCCGATGCCGAGCGAGTTGAGCTCGCAGGTGTTCACGGTTCCCGAATGCCCGCACCCCGCCAGATCGCACGCTTTCTGCATGGGTCAGTGTCTCCGAAGATCAATACACACCACGCCGGTGTTCGTTTTGGCGAATCTAGCGGAATTGAGACTGAGTTGCAATCCGAATCATTATGATGCTCCGAGTCTACGGGGCGTGCCGGTAACCCACATCGTCATATCGAGTTACACCAAAAGCATGAGGGCAGCGGGTCGGATTGCCAGCATTTGCGCGGTGCGCCGTGTCTCAACCTCGCTCGGAAGTGGCGGCCTGTCGGTGGTACACGTACGAAACGCCCAGAAGCATCAATCCCACCGCGAGGAAGGACAGGATCCGATAAACGGGCCTCACCTGAGAGAGATCAATCAGGAGAATCTTGGCCAGCGCCAACCCGAGCAGCGCGAGGGCGGCATAGCGCAGCGCCGTCGATTGCCTCGCGAAGCCGGCGACCACCGCGATGAGTCCGACGACTGCCCAAAGGGCGCTCAGGGCAACCTGCTTTGCTGTCCCCGGGTCGACGAACGAACCGGCGGCCGAGTCCATGGCGCGCAGCGTCTCGAAATTGAGCAGCGCGAAGAGCAGCGCCAGCGGCGCGGCCCATAAGCGGCCCGCCACGACCGCGTTAACCCGCTCGCGCACGGCGACGGCCAGCCACACCGTAAGGCCGATCAGAGTGGCGCCTGCAAATGCGGACGCATTGAGGATCGGCGTGAGTTGCGGGAACCGCGGGCCCGGCCGGGGCAGCCAGTCATCGATCAGCGGGGTGAGGTTGTCGGCGAACATCCACTTGATTCCCGCGACCATCAGCAGCAGTCCCGCGTGCGCAAGATAACTGAGCCGACGACCCGGCGCGTGCAATGCGAGAATGACGGCCGCCCAAAGCGTCGCAAAGAGGGTCAGCGCGTGACCCGACCAGTAGCAGGCGGTTGCCCCGATGAGCAGAGCCGTACCGATGGCGGCAGTCGTCGTCGCGGTGGAAGACGCGAGTACTGGCGGTGGCGCGTCCCGCTGCGAGGGGACGGCGTCGTCCACGCCCTCGATTAGCGGCGCGAAGCCCGCCGGGGCGACCGAGACCGGCGCGGCCAGGAGCCAGGCGATCGCGTGGAACATGCCGGCGATCGCCCAGGCGAGCACCAGCCACCGCGAGACGGGGAGGTCGGCGATCGTGAGCCAGGTCGAGGTGAGGTCGGCGTCGAACGCGTCGAACGCGAGCAGCCGGCCGAGCGTGAGCCCGAGGAGGACGAGCGACCAAACCCGAATCGGGCGACACGCGGTGATCAGGCAGAGGGCGGCCAGGATGGTCGCGAGGAGCAGCCAGGCGAGCGTGATCGCGAGTTGGTTGAGGGCGAGCGGGATCGCGAGGGTGACGAGTGCCGCGGCCTGGAGGAGGGACGACGTTGCGACGTGGGACCCGCGGGTGACGCTGGCGACGGCCGCGTGGAGGACGGTCAGCACGAGCGCGACGCCGGCGGCGGGATGCGCGGAAAGCCACGTGCCGCGCGGCGGCGCGAGCGGGTCGAGGACGACGTACATCCCGACGAACGCGGCGGCGGTGTTGACGAGTGAGAGGACGCCGAGCGCGGCGTCGAGCGCGGCGGAGTCGGCCGCGCCGGCCCGGGTCCGGCGGAGGGTCGCGAGCAGTTCGACGAGCGTGCCGGCGAAGAAGAAGGTGATGGCCCCGATCGCAAGACCGCGGTGCATCGGCTGTGTTCCGTACGCCAGCATCCACAGGGCGACCCAGCCGGCGCTCGCGCATAAGGTAAACCAGCGCAGGGCCGGCCAACTGGGGCGGAGGTACGTGAGCGTCCAGCCGACGACGGCGAGCGCCGCCAGGTACGCCATCAGGGCGGCGGACCGGTCCGCGCCGGTGCGGAGGATCAGCGGTGCGACGTAGGCGCCGAAGAGGGCGACGAGGGCGACCGAGAGGGAGTCGAGTCGGAGGGCGAGGAGGATTCCGAGGGCCGCCGCGATGGAGACGCCGACAAACGCCGCGGGCGTTGAGAAGACGGGCGGGTCGAAGAGCACCCGGGCGGCGAAGCACGCCGCCATCGCGACGGCGACGCCGGCGCCGCTCAACGTCGCGGCCAGGGCTCCCATCCGCCGGCGGTGGGTCCATTGACCGGCGACGATTAGCGCGGCCGATGCGATCAGGGCGGCGATCACCCGCCCGGTCGGGGGGAGGTGGAGCCAGCCTTCGTCCCAGGCGTACTTGAGGAAGAAGAATACGCCGAGCACGACGACGAGCGCGCCGACGAGGCTCGCCCAGTTCTGGCCGATCCGAGACTCCAGGTCGCGCTGTGGGAGCACCGGCGCGGCGGGGGCATGCGGCAAGGGACCAGAGACCCCCGGTCGATCCGAAATCGAAATCGGCACGAGCTGGATCCGTAGCGGCGGGGGCGACAGTGGCACCGGCGCGGCGCGGCGGACGGGGAAGTCCGCCCACGGATCGGCGACCGGCGAGTCCGGGAGCGGGGCGCGGACGGCCGCCGCCTCCAAGGTGGACAGGCGGCGCTCGATGTCGTCGAGGCGGGAATGGACGGAGTCCCAAGGCGGGGGATCGGGGGCGCTCACCAAGCCTCCTTGTTAGCGAGGCCTATCGTCGTGGGGGCGGCGCGGTTGTGCAACGAGGGAATCGGTGCGGACCAGAGCCGCGCTCGCACCACCGGCGGAAATCCGACTCCACAGGAGTCGGCGTGGAAGGTCGGGTTGTGAGTTCGCGCGCGAACGCACTTAGAACTGGCGCAGGAAGCGCAAGTCGTTCTCGATCAGCATGCGAATGTCGGGGATGCCGTACTTGCGCATGGCGATCCGTTCGATGCCGAAGCCGAAGGCCCAGCCGGTGTAGTCGTCGGGGTTCAAGCCGTGCTTATCGAGGACTTTGAGGACGTTGGGGTGGACCATGCCGCACCCGCCGAGCTCGATCCACTTCTGCTTGTCGGGGAACCAGACGTCGACCTCGGCCGAGGGTTCGGTGAAGGGGAAGAAGCTGGGGCGGAAACGGACCTGGGTGTCGGCGCCGAAATACGCGTGGACGAACTGGAGGATCGTGCTCTTGAGGTCGACCATGGTCACGTTGCGGTCGACGACGAGCGCCTCGAGCTGGTGGAACATCGGCAGGTGCGTCGCGTCCATCGTGTCCGGGCGGTAGACCTTGCCGGGGATGACGACGCGGATCGGAGGCTTCTGGTGCTCCATCACGCGGATCTGGACGGTGCTGGTTTGCGTGCGGAGGAGGAGGGGGGAGGGTTCAGGGTTCAGGGTTGAGGGTTCAGGGGGAGAGTTCTGAGTCCTTAGTGCTGAGTCCTGAGTGCCTGTTTGCCCTGAACCCTCAGTCGTCAGATAAAAGTTGTCCAGCGGGTCCCGGGCCGGGTGGCTGGCCGGGATGTTGAGCGCGACGAAGTTGTGGAAGTCGTCTTCGACCTCGGGGCCGGCGGCGACGGCGAAGCCCATGCGGGCGAACAAGTCCGTTAGCTCGTTGGTGACCTGGGTCATCACGTGCGTCCGGCCGATCGCCGGCGCGAGGCCCGGCTCGGTCACGTCGATGTAGTCCTTCGACGTGCTGATCTCGGAGGCGAGGCCAGCCTTTTTCACGTCGAACGCGGCCTGGACTTCCTGCTTGACGGTGTTGACGGCCTGGCCGATGGCCTTCTTGTCCGGTCCCTGGGCGAGCTTGATCAGGTTGGAGGCGAGCTTGACCTCGCCGTTGGAGCCGAGGAACTTGATCCGCCATTTTTCGAGGTCGGCGGCGGAGGAGACCTGGGCCAGCTCGGCGGTCGAGCGCTGGCGGAGGTCGTCGATCTTCTGGAGGAGGTCGGTCATAGGGGTTGGCACCGCGGGTGCGCGTCTCTCTTTTGAACGCGGCGCGTCCGCGGGTAGATTGGGGGGTATTCTGTCGCGATGCGGGTGTCGGTCAAGCGGTGACGAGTCGGCAGGAACCCACGGAACAAGTTCCGTGGGCTTTCGGCGGTCATTCTCGTTAACCGTGGTTCCAAGGAGGCGGTCATGGACTTGTCGAAACTTCCGCGGTTCTCACAGACGCCCACCCCACCGAACGATCCTGCGCCCGAGTCGGTTTCCACACCGGGGACGGAATCGAAGAAGGGCGCGGAGGTGTTCTGCCGGTGCGGGGCCCCCCTGCCGGCGGGCACGCGGTTCTGCTCCCACTGTGGGGCGAGCTACCGGGAGGCGACGGGCGACGCGGTTCGCGGCGCGGGCGGTGACGACCCGGTCGGAGGGATGTGGATCGAGGCGTTCATCAGCATCGCGGTCGGGTTGTTCCTGCTGCTGATGATGCCCAACGGGATCAAGTACCGACTCACCCAGATGTCCGGCCAGCCGTTCAAGCCGTACGCCGCCATGATCGGCGAGCCGCCCGAGACGCGAAACGACTTCGAGCGGTTCAAGTGGCCGGCGATGGTCGACCCGGCGACCGGGGCGGTCGTCGCGCCCGAGCGCGTGGTCGACATCAAGTACGTCGACCGGTTCGAGCACTACTGGGCGGACACGGCGATTACGTTCTTCGCCCTGGCGCTGATCCTCAACGGCATCGTGATCGGCCTGCTCCGCAACCGCTGGGCGATCCTGGCGGCAGCCCTGCTACTCACCGGCGCGACCCTCCTCAACGTCTGGTACGTCGGCGCGAGCTTCTCGAAAACCAACCCGTTGACCAACCTGGCTTACGGGTTCGCGCCGTTCCAGATGCTGGCGGCGATCTTCGGCGTGGTGATGGCGGCGTACCAGTTCCGCATCTACTCCGAGTTGTCTCGCCGCCGCGCGTAGGGCGCAAAAAAGAGCCCCGGACGCTGGGACGGGCGTCCGGGGCAAGGGAGGGAAGGGGCCTGTAGGCAGATGCGACGGGATTGGGTCGCACCTGCCGAGTTTCATTGAGGTGGCGTGGTCATCGCATCGCCCAGAGCAGGGCGACGAGCACCGCATACCCGAAGGCGGCGATCCAGCCCATCAGAGTTCCGTGCGTTTGCGAGCTCACGACCCACGTTCCTTCCGCGCGCCGGTCGGCTTCCGAGATCTTGGATGCCGGCCGTGCGATTTAGTTCTACCCGAAAGACAACGATTGCGTCGATCGGTTAGCGGGTACAAACCGGCATCCGATTTCTAACGCCATAGACGCCGCAGGTGCACCCGTGATGACAGTGGTAACGCGCGAAAGTGGGCGGGTGCCCTGAACAGGGCATGAGAGGACGGGTGCGCTCAGGCGCATCACGGGAATCGGAAGTGATTGGTGTGCTTACCCGACCGCGAGGCGGACGGTCCACGACTTCTTGCCGAGCGGGGGGACGGTGCCGGCGGAGTGGTCTTTGATCGAGCGGTCGATCTGGTCGTGCCGGCCGGTGGTGGGTTCGACGCCGAAGTGGCGGTGGGTGCCCCAACCCCCGGTGTTGACCCAGACGCCCCAGTAGGCGGCGACGCTGTCGTCGGACGAGTATTGGACGGTGAGTCGCCGGCCTCGGGACGGGTAGCGGACGGTGAGCGGACCGCCGATCGGGTGGTGCGAGTAGACCTTCCACGCGGCCCCCGTGCGCAGGTCGTTCGGGCGCGCCAGGTCGTCGCCACCGGCGGTCACCGGCCAGGCGAACTCCTGGCCGATCTCGGTGCCGGCGGCGTCGTGACTCAAGCGCATGGTGGTCCCCTGCGGGAGGTCGAGCACGACCGGGACGCGCATCGAGAGCAGCGGGTGGGTGGCCCAGACGAACCGAAACGCGAACGGGGCGAGGTTGTGGACGGTGTAATCGGCGACGACGGCCGACCCGTCGAGGTAGAGCGCGCGAGTGAAGCGGTATCCGAAGCGCAGGCCCTCGGACACGGTCGTGATGCCGTGCCGCATCGGGGCGGCGACGGTCGGCAGGCTCCAGACTTCGCCGTGGTCGGGGACGGGAATGCCGTCGTACGGGTACCCGGCGTACCGGCTGGGCCCGACCGCGGGGAAGCACTCGTCCCACCCGGCGTACCAGCCCTTGTGATAGGGAAGGTCATACTGGGGCTCTTCCGGGAGCTCGGCCGGGTAGTTGAACAGCAGGTCGAACCCGTCGGCCTTGTCGATCAGGGACGAGACCTTCCCGCCGAGCTGCGGCCAGACCTCCATCCGCAGGGCATCGTTTTCGATCGTGACGCTGTGCATCATCGGGCACGCTCCGCGCGGTCGCGCATCGGGCGCGCGACCGGGACTACAGTACCCCAACGCGCGGATCTGACAACCCGGCGGCCGCCTGGAGCCGGAAAATGGGCGGGAATTGCCGATTGTGTCGGCGGCGGCGGCCGGCAGTCACGACGGCGAGGGCGGCGGCGACAATTCCGCCCGTAGGTTCCACGAAAGTTCGCGCCGACGGATATACTTGGGTGGGTGCCGTCGCGCGCCGGTCGGGTGCGGCGCGTCTCGCTCACACACGCCTTGCCCCGGGTGACTCACGCATGGTCCTTCACGTCCTCCGAGCGCTGTTCATCCTGCTGATGGGCGCCGTCGGGTACTTCCTGCTCCTGCAGCCGCAGCAGGTGCTGGGCGCCTACACGTGGCTGACGATGGCGATCGCGGTGGGGATCGGCGTCTTCATCGTGTGCGTGGACATCCTGTCGCCGCGGCGCAAGCTGGCGGTCTTCTCCGGGTCGTTCCTGGGGCTGCTGGTGGGCGTGTTCATCGCGTACGCGCTGTCGTTCGTCGTCGCGCTGGTCATCGACAACTACATCCCGGCGATCAATTCGGACGCGGCGATCTGGCTCGGCAACCCGGCGGGCCCTTACGTCACCGACCCGGCGGGCGTTCACAAGGCGGCGACCAACCGCGACATCGTCGTCCGCAACGTGAACCTGATCCTGGGCGTGATCTGCGTCTACCTGGCGATCAGCTTCGTCCTTCAGACCAAGGACGACTTCCGGTTCATCATTCCGTACGTCGAATTCGCCAAGAAGACCCGCGGCGCGCGGCCGATCCTGCTGGACACCAGCGTGCTGATCGACGGGCGCGTGAACGACGTCGCGGAAACCGGCATCCTCGAGACGCAGCTGGTCGTGCCCCGGTTCGTGCTCAACGAACTGCAGGCGGTGGCCGACAGCGCGGACAAGCTCAAGCGCAACCGCGGGCGGCGCGGGCTGGAAATGCTCACGAAGCTGCGCGAGACGCCGGGCGTGGACGTGATCGTGTACGACCACTCGGTGCACGCCGAGACCGACATCGACGGGGTGGACCAGAAGCTGCTCGCGCTGGCGACGCAGCTCAACGCGCGGGTGTTGACGACGGATTTCAACCTGAACAAGGTGGCGCAGCTCCGCGGGGTGCAGGTGCTGAACCTGAACGACCTCGCCAACGCGCTCAAGCCGGTCCTGCTGCCCGGCGAACGGTTGCGCGTGCACCTGGTCAAGCGCGGGGAGGAGGCCGACCAGGGCGTGGGCTACCTCGAGGACGGGACGATGGTGGTCGTCGACCACGGCCGGCCGTTGCTGAACCAGGACGTCGACGTGCTGGTGACCAGCGCGCTGCAGACGTCGGCGGGGCGGATGATCTTCGCCCGGGTAGGCGACGCGCACGCGACGGCGGGCGG
>DATHXE010000355.1:0-7871 GCA_035459845.1 Tepidisphaeraceae bacterium
CCCGACCCCCGCGCTCGCCGCCGACGTCAAACAGATTGCCGCCGCGACCGGCGTCCGCGTCACCGTCATGCGCGACGACGGCGCCGTCGTCGCGGATTCCGAGGCCGACCCGGCCGCCATGGAGAACCACGCCGGCCGCCCGGAATTCGCCCGCGCCGCCGCAACCGGCGAGGGGCTAGACTCCCGCCCCTCCGCCACCGTCCACACCCCCCTGCTCTACCTCGCCCAGCCCGTCCGCGACCTCCCCGGCCAAGCCGTCCGCACGCCCGCCGGCCGAACCCACTTCGTCCGCCTCGCCTTCCACCTCGACGACCTCGCGCGCGACGTCCGCCTGCTCTACACCGGCCTGGTCACGTTCGCCGGCGTCGCCGTCCTCATCGCCGGCGTCGTCTGCTGGATCTTCGCCCGCCGCCACGCCGCCCCCGTCCTCGACCTCACCGACTTCGCCCGCGCCCTGTCCCGCGGCCAGCTCGCCCGCCGAACCTCGCGCCCCGAAAAGGGCGAGATCGCCACCCTCGCCTCGTCCCTCAACACGATGGCCGACTCCCTCCAGGGCCTGATCGAGCAGACGACGCAAGACAAGGCCGAGCTGCTCACGATCCTCTCGTCCATGTCCGAGGGCGTGATCGCGACCGACACCCACCAGCGCGTCGTGCTCGTCAACGAGGCCGCCGGCAAGCTCGTCGGCTTCGACCCCGCCGCCGCCGCCGGCAAGCACCTCTTCGAGGTCGTCCGCAACGACCAGATCCTCAAGGCCGCAGGCGAAGTGCTCGCCAGCGCCCAGCGCAAGCTGATCAGCGTCGGCCCCGTCTCCGCGCGCCACCTGGACGTCACGCTCAGCACCTTCCCGACCGAGGGCCCCGCCAAGGGCCTCGTGATCGTCGCCCACGACATCACCCAGTCGTTCCAGTACCAGGAGCTGCGCAAGGAGTTCGTCGCCAACGTCAGTCACGAGCTCCGCACCCCGCTCACGGTCATCAAGGGCTTCGTCGAGACCCTTCAGGACGGCGCCTGGCAGGACTCGCGCAAGGCCCCCGAGTTCCTCGCGACGATCGCGAGGCACACGCAGCAACTGACCAACCTCGTGTCCGACATCCTGGAGCTCTCGAAGCTCGAGAGTGCCGGCCTCGCCGCGCGCCGGGCCCCGATCGACGTCGACTTCGTCGTCCGCCGGGCGTACGAGCTCCTCGTGCCCGCCGCCCAGACGAAGCACCAGACCCTCACGATCGACCAGCCCGACGACCTCCCCACCCTCAAGGGCAACGCCGACTACGTCGAGCGGGCCGTCTCCAACCTGATCGACAACGCGATCAAGTACACGCCCGACGGCGGCACGGTCCACGTCCGCACGTACGCGACCGCCGCCCACGTCCTGATCGAGGTCACCGACAACGGCCTGGGCATCCCGGCCGAGGACATCCCGCGCATCTTCGAGCGCTTCTACCGCGTCGATCGCAGCCGCTCCCGCGACATGGGCGGCACCGGCCTGGGCCTGTCCATCGTCAAGCACGTCGCCCAGGTCCACGGCGGCTGCGTCGACGTCGAATCCACCCCCGGCAAAGGCAGCACGTTCCGGCTCAAGTTCCCGGTATGAAGTAGCTCAACATTCCGATGTTGAGCTACTGGATGCCGCCCCCCTACGCGTGTCCCGCGTGCCCCTCGATCGCCTTCCCGCAATGCGGGCACATCGCGGGTTCCTTCGCCCTCTCCGCGTCCGCGACCCGCTTCCGCCGCGCCGCCAGTTCTTCCGCCAGCCCCGCAGACACCACCGCCGTCGGCAACGCGACGAACCCGATCCCGCACACCGCGATCGCCCCGCCCAGCACCTTTCCCAGCGTCGTCACCGGATACACGTCCCCGTACCCGATCGTCGTCAGCGTGATCACCGCCCACCACAGCGACCCCCCGATGCTCGGGAACTTGTCCGGCTGCGCCGGGTTCTCCGCGTAGTACATCAGCCCCGCCGCGACGACCAGCGTGACCGCCATCAGCAGGACGATCACCGCCAGTTCCTCCACCCGGTTGCGCACGACCCGCCCGAGCATCGCGATCGCCGACGAATACCGCCCGATCTTTAGCACGCGCAGGATGCGGAACAGCCGCAGCGCCAGCACAAACCGCATGTCCGCCCCGCCGGGGCTGAACAACTGCACGTAGAACGGTGCGATCGCCAGCAAATCGACGATCGCCATCGGCGAGACCATGAACCGCACCCGCCCGCCCACCGGCGCATACCGCGGGTTCTCCTTGCACGCCCACAACCGGAGCAGGTACTCGATGGTGAAGACCGCGATCGAGACCGCCTCGAACGCGTACAGCCACCGCCACCAGACGCGGTGGACGTCCGCCTCCGTCTCGAGGATCACCGCGACGACGTTGAGCACGATCAGCGCGATCATGCCCACGTCGAACGCGTCCACCCGCACCCGGTCCCCCGCCCCGGCGCGCGGGACGAACTCCACCCACTCGTACACATTCCGTCGCAACGTGCGCTGCATGGGCGCGGAGTATATCAACGAGGCTTGGTCACTTCAGTGACTGAGTGCCCCTCCCCGAAAGGCGCTTCCGCACAATGAAAAGAAGGAAGCGCCTCGCGGCGCTTCCTTCGTTCGATTCCGACTCGTGCGTACCGCGCGGCTTACGCGTTGTTCGCGTAATCGTAGTACGTCTGGATGCTGCGCCGGTAGTACCCGCCCCCGCGCGCCCGCACGCCGTTCAGCACGACGCCCAGGTGCTCGGCCTTCGTCCGCCGCATCTCCTCGCGCATCCGCTGCAGCAGCCCGCGGTTGTTCGTCTTCGCCCGCACCACGCTGACCACGCCGTCCACGCGCGGGGCCATCGCCTGCGCCTCGGCCACGACCATGATCGGGCCCGAGTCGAAGATCACGTGGTCGAACTCCTCCAGCGCCCGCTCGATGAAGTCGATCAGCAGCTGGCTCTCGAACAGCTCGGTCGGGTTCACCGGCCGCGGGCCCGCCGTCATCACCGCCAGGTTCGGCACCTGCGTCTCGCGCAGCACCTCGTCGAACGCCGCCACCGCGTTCAGCACGTCGCTGAACCCCTGCCCGTTCGGGATCCCGAACACCTTGTGGATCTCCGGCCGGCGGAAGTTCGCGTCGACCAGCAGGATCCGCCGCCCGTTCAGCGCCAGGCCCGCCGCCAGGTTGCACGCCACCGTCGTCTTCCCGTCGCCCGGGCTCGCGCTGGTCACCATGATCGACCGCGTCGTGTCCAGGCTCGCCGTGTGCTGGAGCTTGGTCCGCACGTGCCGGAAGCTCTCGGCCAGCACGCTGTGCGGGGCGTCGAAGATGACGACCGGCAGCCGCGCCCCGGCGCTCTGCGGGTCGTCGCTCTCGTCCGGCACGATGCCCAGCAGGTTCATCTGACCGACCCGCGCGATGTCCCGCGGGCTCTTGATCGACTGGTCCATCGCCTCACGCAGGAACGCGATGCCCAAGCTCAGACCGGCCCCGAGCGCGATCGCCACCGCCATCACCATCCACAGCTTCGGGAAGCTCCGGTTCAGCGGTTTCTCCGGCGGGGCGTACAGCACGACCCGCGACGCCTGGCCCTGCGACGTCAGCGCCATCACGTTCTCGATCTGGTCGCGCACCTGCTTGATCGTCTGCAGCAAGCCGCGCTGCTCGTCCTGCAGGTTCATGTACGCCAGCAGCGAGTTGCTCAGTTCGCCCAGGTCCTGCTTCAAGCTGTCGATCCGCTTGCTCATGCCTTCGGCCCGGCTCTGCGCCGCCGTGAAGTCCTGCTGCGCCCGCTCCAGCAGGGCAAGCCGCGCCTTCGCCATCGCGTCGGCCTTCTCCTGGTCGTACGACGTCTTCAGGAGTTGAACCATGGCCAGTTGCTGCTTGTACCGCTGGTGCTCCTGACCCACCTGTTGGTCGAGAATCGCGAGTTGCAGTTCGGCCTGCTTGACTTGGTACAGCGAGTTCTGCAGGTTCGGATTGAACTGGTTCGCGAGCATTTCCACGTTCGCCGGGTCCTGACCGGCCTCCAATTGGCCCTTGATCGCCTGGAATCCTCCCTGGGCCTTGCCCAGGTCCATCTGCGCCTCGATCAACTGCCCGGTCAGTTGCGACAGTTCCATTTCCTTCACGCCGATCCGCCCGATCCCGCCGCCCTCGAGGTTCAGCGTGATCGACCGCTGCCGCATCTCCGCGCCCACGTCCTTCAGGCGCGTCTCGGCCTTGATCTTCACGTTGTTCAGCATCGACGTCCGGTCCATCAGCGTCTGCGTCTCGACGCGCTTCTGGTCCTCGAGGTGCGTCGACACCAGGTCCTGGACGATCGTCTTGCAGTCGTCCGGCACCGAGTAGGTGAACCGCACGCGGATCAGCTTCGTGTCCGTGATCGGGTCGACCGACAGGTTCTTCTCGAAGTCTTCCTTCGCCCGCCGCACGTCCTGGTCGAACTGCTTGAACCACTGCGTCTTGCGGACCTCCCCGTTCGGGTTGGTCAGCAGGCGGGTCAGCAGCGAGTCGTGCTTCAGGTACTGCGCCTGCGTGCGCGCCTCCAGCGCCGTCTGCGCCGGGTCGGCGACGGACGCCGTCGCCTTCTTCACCTGGTCCGGGTCGATCGGCGGCCGCACCTCGATGAACGCCTCCGACGTGAACCGCGGGTGGTACTTCCCGAGGTACCAGTTCGCCGCCACCCCGACGCTCGGCGCCAGGATCCCGGTCACGATCAGGATCATCCAGATGTGCGCGCGGATCACGCGCCACGCCTCATTCCCACCTTGGCCGGGCGCCTGCTGCCCCGTCTGCGGGGCCATCATCCCCCCGCCCGAGCCTTGGTGGAGTTGCATCGCCCCCTGCTGGGGGCGCGGCAGCCTGGCGTTCGTCGTCTGCGGTAACGTCGTCATAAGTCTCTACTCCCGCCGGACGCATGATCCGGCCGGCACGACCCCTGCACTGCACGAATTGTCGCCCTTCCGGCACACCCGGCACCCGATCCCGCGCGTCCGTCGCACGAGTCCGGGCGTCACTCTCCGGGCTTCTCCGACCGTGATCTCTGTCGCTCTCAACCTTACGGTCCCGGCCGCTCCACGGCCCAGCCCGTATGCCACGTCCCGAACATTACGCGAGCCCGGCCACAAAGTTCCGGCGGACCCGCATCATCTACTCTTCACCACATCGGCCCGAGGGTCAAACCGGCCCCGGCCAACCGCCGGGTCCGATAACCGCCCGGACCGCTTACCGCTGCGGCGGCGCCACCGCCGCCCCGGTACCGGCGTCGATCATCGCCTTGCTCTGCAGCGCGTTGGTGATCTTGTCCTTCAGGTTCTTGAGATTGGCGTCCGTCGGATCCTTCTCCAGCTTCTCGCGCACCAACTCGTCCGCACGCGTCAGGCTCTTCTTAGCCTCCTCCGGGAACTTCTTCCGCAAGAGCGCCTCGGCCAGGTGGTAGTGAGACTCGGGCAGATCGCCCAGCTTCACCGACCGATCCAGGTGCTCGATCCCGCGGTCCAGGCTCGGGCCGCCGATCAGCACCATCACCCAGCCCATCGTGTCCAAAATACTCGCGTCCGTCCGCCCGTTCTTGGCCAGGATGTCGTTGGCCCGGGTCGCGTACTCCAGCGCCTTGGTCAGGTCCACCGGCTTCGCGTACTCGGCCAGCAGACACGCCATGTTGTTCAGCGCCGCGACGTCCTCGGGCCGCTGCCGCAGCAACTCCTCGTACATCCGCTGCGCCTTCTCGTACTCGCCCGCGAGCATGTACACCGTGCCCGACACGGTCATGGCCGTGAGCTTGTCCTTCGGGGTCATCTCGCTCAGCCGCGTCGCGACGTCCTCGACCGTCGCCACGGCGCCCTTGGTGTCGCCGGACTTGAACATCAGGTACCCGAGCACGGTCTTCCACCGCAGTTGCTCGGTCCCCTTGGTCGTCCCGACCAGCGCCTGGACGCGGGCGATCGCCGACTCGGCGCCCATGTTCTGCCCGATCCGGTCGACGATCCCGAACAGGATGTCCGAGCTGCCCTGCTCCAGGCCCTGGGCGATCGTGAACGCCTGCTCGAAGTCCTTCATCGCCGCCGCCTTGTCGCCCAGGTTCTTGCGGGCGACCGCGCGCTTCATGTACGCCCACCACCCGTCCTTCGCGACCGCCGGCGCCTTGGCGAACAGCTGGTCCACCTCGGCCTGCAGCTGAGCCCAGTTCTTGCCCGCCTCGAGGATGTCGAGGTAGTCGCGCACCAGGTCGCCGCGCTCCGCGTCGTTCCGGGAGATCGCCAGCGCGTCGCGGACGCGCAGCGCCGCCGCCTCGTGCTGGTTCCGGGCCGACAGCATCTTCGCCGCCATCCGCTTCCACATCGGTTCCTGCGGCTCGAGCTCCTCGGCCTGCCGCAGGTGCCGCTCGACGTCGATCCACAGCGGGGGCTTGGCCGACGCGTAGATCCCGCACAGCGTGACCCGCACGTCGCGCCGCCCGGGGGCCCGCCGCAGCACCTCTTCGAGCTCGCGCGCCGCCGCCTCGGGCTGCAGCTTCTGCCGGTACGTGTCCGCCAGCGCCACCCGGGCCTCGATGTGCCCCGGGTTCGCGTCCCGCAGCGCCGTCAGGTCGCGCATCGCGTCGTCCACCTGCGGGGGCGTCTCGCGCATCCGGATCTGCGCCCGGGCGTACAGCGCCGCCTGGTTCCGCGGGTCCAGCGACAGCGCCTCGTTCAGCCGAGCGACCGCCGCCTCCTTCTGCCCCCGGTTCAGCTTCACCACGCCCATCAGCGCCTGCAGCTGCGCGTCCTTCGCCCCGTCGCCCGTCAGCAGCCCGCCCAGCGTCTGCTCGGCCTTCTCGAACTCGCCCTTGAGCATCAGGATCTCGACGATCTGCTGCCGGACCATCCGGTCCGGGCTCGACGCGTCGAGCAGGGCCACGGCCTCGTCGTACCGTTTGCCCTGCGTGTAGAACGCCGCCAGCTTCCGCCGCAGGTCGACGTTGTCCTTGTACTGCGCGACCGCCGCCTTGAGCGTCGCCTCGGCCTCGGCCGCCTTACCGAACCGCAGTTGGAAGTCCGCCATCGCCAGCTGCGCGTCCGGGCTGTCCTTGTATTCCGGCCGCGCCGCCATCTCCTTCAGCACGCCCTCCCCGTACGCGAAGTCGCGCGTCAGCTCCGCCGTGTCCACCAGCAGCGCCCACATCAGCCGCTCGGCCGGCCATTTCTTCGTCGCCTCGGTCAGCGTCGCCCGCGCGTCGGCGATGTACTTCGCCTGGTTCGCGTCGCGCTTCCGCGCCGCCGCCAGCTGCACCCGCGCCAGCTGCACCCACCGGCTCGGGTCCTCCGGCCTGGCGTCGCGCTCCGACTTCGCCTGGCCCAGCACCAGCGCCGGGTCCCCGTAGTTCATCTCCCACGCCTTCTTCTGGTCGCGGAACCACGGGTTGTTCGGGTAGCTGTTGACGCCCTGGTTGATGTACTTGATCGCGTCCGGCGCACGGTTCAACTGGTACAGGCACGAGATGATCCCGGCCAGCGCGTCCGGGTTCTCGCTCTGCCGCTCCAGCGCGTCCCCGTACCGCGACACCGCGTCCTCGAGCCGCCCGGCCGCCTGCAGCGCCTGCGCCAGGAACACCCAGCTCCGCGCGAACTCCGAGTACCGCTGCGTCATGCCCCCCGCGTGCTCGATCGCCAGCTTCGTGTCCCCCTTCACCATCGCCAGCCGGAACCGGTAGATCAGCCCGCCGACCTGGTCCGCGTTCGCCGTCCCGAGGCGGTCCGCGTACGCCGCCGCCTTGTCCCACTCCTGTCCCTGCAGGCAGTGCGTGAACATCATGTCCATCACGCGGATGTCGTCCGCCTTGATCCGCTCGGCCTCCTGCAGGTACTTGTACGCCTCGGCCCGCGCCGCCTTCGCCGCCGCCTCGTCCTT